>JANOLY010000093.1:0-5331 GCA_031420055.1 Burkholderiales bacterium
CAGGTCGACATCGAAGGTGAACTCGGTGTCGGCCTTGCGGCTGACAAGGAAGAAACGCACCGCGTCGCGGCTGGTCCAGTCGATCAGGTCACGCACCGACACCGAGGTGCCTGCGCGCTTGGACATCTTCACTTCCTGGCCGTCCTTCATCACGGCGATCATCTTGTAGAGCACGTAGTCGGGGTAGCCCGCGGGAATGCCCATGCTGAACGTTTCGGACAGGGCCTGCAGCCCGGCGCGCACGCGGGCCACCGTGCCGTGGTGGTCGGTGCCCTGCACGTTGATGACCTGGGTGTAGCCGCGCTCGAACTTGGCCAGGTGGTAGGCCACGTCGGGCACAAAGTAGGTATAGCTGCCGTCTTGCTTGCGCATGACGCGGTCCTTGTCGTCACCGTAGTCGGTGGTGCGCAGCCACAGCGCGCCGCCTTCCTCAAAGGTCTTGCCGCTGGCCACCAAGCGCTGCACGGTGTCGTCGACGCGCCCGCTGCTGTACAGGCTGCTTTCCAGGTAGTAGTGGTCGAAGTGCACACCAAAAGCCTGCAGGTCCAGGTCTTGTTCGTGGCGCAGAAAAGCCACGGCGAACTGTGTGATGCCGCTCAGGTCAGCCACGTCGCCGCTGGCGGTGAATTCGCGGTCGTCGGCGCGTACCGTCTTGCGCGCGGCGAAGTCGGCGGCGATGTCGGCAATGTAGTCACCGTTGTAGGCCTGCTCGGGCCAGCCGGTGTCGCCCGGTTTGAACCCCTGCAGCCGGCGCTGCACCGAGAGCCCCAAGTTGTTGATCTGCACCCCAGCGTCGTTGTAATAGAACTCGCGCAAGACCTCGGCGCCCTGGGTCTGGAGCAGGTTGCACAAGCAGTCGCCCAAGGCCGCATTGCGGCCATGGCCCACGTGCAACGGGCCGGTGGGGTTGGCGGAAACAAACTCGACCATCACGCGCTGGCCACTGGCCGGGCGCATGCCGTAAGCCGCGCCGGCTTGCAGCACCTCGGCCACCACGGCCTGGCGGGCGGCCGGCGTGAGGCGCAGGTTGATGAAGCCCGGGCCGGCGATGTCCAGTGCCTGCACCCAGCGCTGCACGGCCGGCTGGCGCTGCAAGGCGTCGACCAGGCTGGCGGCCACCTCGCGCGGGCTCTTGCGCAGGCCGCGCGCCAGCTGCATCGCCGCGGTGACGGCCAGGTCGCCGTGCGCTGCTTGCTTGGGTGACTCGAAGGCGGCGGCTGGCGTGACCACAGGGGCCGACGCGTTGGAAGCGTCGGAAGCGTCGGAATTGGCCGAGCCGGCCACTTCGGCCAGCGCCACGCCCAGGGCCTGGAGCAACTCGCGCTTTGCTTGAATCATTGGCCGATTCTACTTTTTGCCCTGCGCGCGACATGAATGTGTGCGCTTTGTCTGGCTCTTTGGCGCATTGCCGGGCGCGCGCGGCGCCACCATCCAGGGGCTAGACTGCCCCCGCCCGCCTGCGCCATGTCCGCCCGCCCACCCGCCGAATCCCCAGCCCTGCGCGAGCCGCCGGCCGGCCGGCCTGCGCAGATCGGCAAGTACCGCATCAAGGCCAAGCTCGGCGAGGGCTCCACCAGCGAAGTGTTCCTGGCCCACGACGCCTTCCGCGGCGTGGACGTGGCCATCAAGCGCGTGCGCATGGGCTTGCTGTCCGACGCCCGCGAGCGCCAATATCAGCAGCGCTTCTTCGCCGCCGAGGCCGCTTTGGTGGGCCATCTGCACCACCCCAATGTCGTGCAGATCCTGGACGCGGTGGCCGACGACGACGCGCCCTACCTGGTGATGGAGTACGTGCCGGGCGTGACCCTGCGCCGCTACTGCCGCGCCGACAAGCTGCTGCCGCTGGCGCAAGTCATCGAGATCGGCTTCAAATGCGCCATGGCGCTGGGCTATGTCTTCCGCATGGGCTTGATCCACCGCGATGTGAAGCCCGCCAACCTGATGGTCACTTTGGACGGCGACCAGGTCGACCAGGTCAAGATCACCGACTTCGGCAGCGCCTTCAACCTGGCGGCCGACCACACCCAGATCTACCGCGTCGGCTCGCTGGCCTACATGTCGCCCGAGCAGCTCGACGGCGACTTGCTGGACTGCCGCGCCGACATCTATTCGCTGTCGGCCGTGCTTTACCACCTGCTGGCCGGGCGCCCACCCTTCGACGCGACCCAGCAGCAGGCGCTGATGCACCAGATCTACAACACCGCGCCGCCGCCGCTGGCGGCGCTGCGCGAGGGCATCGCGCCGCAACTGCAGGCCTTGATCGAGCGCGGCCTGGCCAAGAAGCGCGACGATCGCCCGGCCAGCTGGGACGAGTTCTCGCAGGCACTGTCGGCGCTGGTCGCCGAACGCCTGGTGCCGCGCGGCCCCTTGCAGGGCGTGCTCGACTCCGAGCGCTTCACGCTGCTGCGATCGCTGGAGTTCTTCGAGGGCTTTGGCGATGTCGAACTGTGGGAAGTGGTGCACCGTGGCAAGTGGGAACGCCACACCTTCGGCCAGGCCCTGTACCGCAAGGGTGAAGTGGGCAACACCTTCCACATCGTCACCCAGGGCCAGGTCGAGGTCTACCGCGAGGGGGTCAAGTTGGCGTCTCTGGGCACGGGCACCTCGGTGGGCGAGATGGCCTACCTGGCGCCCAACCCGGCGTTGCGTGTGCACAGCGCCGACATCCTGGTCTCGCAGCCGGCCACGACCGTGGCGTTCACGCCCGACACCTTGGGCCAACTGTCGCTGGTGACACGGCACCTGTTCGACGCGGCCTTCATCCGCGTGCTGGTGCGCCGCCTGCACGCCGCGCACGAGGCCTTGGCTCACCCGCGAAGAATTCTTTAGCCCCGGCGGTCGGCGGCAGGTCACCCTGGCGCGTTCACCGATTGCCGCGGCGCACCGGCTCTGGTGCAATCGCCCCCGGCATGTCGCCCACCCAACCCGAGACAAGGACCTTTCCCCATGATCAAGACCCTGTTCATCGCCGGCCTGATGTCGCTGGCCCTGCTGGCCGGCCCCGCCCAAGCCGCCAATGCTGCCTGTGAGGCCAAGGCCGTGGACAAAAACGGCAAGGCCCTGGCCGGCGCGGCCAAGACCAGCTTCATGAAGAAGTGCGAAGGCGACAGCGCCGCGGCCAAGAAGTAAAACCGCAGCACGTCAGACACAAGACGGGGCGCCCAAGGCGCCCCGCTCTGCTTTCAGGCCGGGCCTGGCGGCGCCCAGTAATGAGGGTCGCCGTAGCTGTGCTTGAGGAAGTCGATCCACAGCCGCACCCGCAGCGGCAGGTGCTTGGCATGCGGAAACACCGCGTAGATGCCATTGGGCGGCGCGGCAAAGTCCTGCAGCACCACCTGCAAGTCGCCGTGCGCCACTTCGTGCTCGACCTCCCAGGTGCTGCGCCAGGCCAGCCCCAGGCCGCGCAAGCACCAATCGTGCAGCACCTGGCCGTCGCTGCAGTCCAGCTGCCCGCTGGGGCGCAGGTGGGTGACCTCGCCGTCCACCACAAAAGCCCAGCCGCGTCGTTGGCTGGCGTCGGAGCTGAGCGTCAGGCACTGGTGGCGGCTCAGGTCGGCTGGTGTGGCCGGCACACCGGCGCGGGCCAGGTAGGCTGGCGTGGCCACGCACAGGCGCCGGTTGTCGGCCAGGCGCACGCTGATCAGGTTCGAATCGGGCAGGTCGCCCACGCGCACGGCGCAGTCATAGCCTTCGTTGACGATGTCCACCACCCGGTCCGACAGGTTCAGCGACAGGCTGGTGTCCGGGTGTTGCGCCAGAAAATCCGGCACCAAGGGTGCCACATGGCGGCGCCCGAAGCCCGCCGGCGCCGTGATGCGCAGGTGCCCGCTGGCCTTCACACCGCCGGCGCTGACGCTGGCCTCGGCGTTGGCCAGGTCGGCCAGCAGGCGCTGGCAGTCTTCAAGAAACGCACTGCCCTCGTGGGTGAGCGTGATGCGCCGCGTGGTGCGCACCATGAGCTTGACGCCCAGGCGTTCTTCCAGCGCGTCGATGCGCCGGCCGATGACTGCCGGGGCCACGCCCTCGGCGTTGGCGGCCGCCGTCAGGCTGCCCTTGACGGCCACGGCGGTGAAGGATTCGATCTGCTTCAAGCGGTCCATGGGTCGTCACTATGCACGAAGAACTCATGAATCTCTTTCCGATTGAGCACTCAATGCCGGGCCGTAGTTGGAATAGATTGCGCTCATGAAACCCAAAGCCGTTCTCTTCGACGCCTACGGCACGCTGTTCGACGTCTACAGCGTCGGCCTGCTGGCCGAGCAGCTGTTTCCCGGCCAGGGCGACAAGCTCAGCCTGTTGTGGCGCGAGAAGCAAATCGACTACACCCGGCTGCTGACCCTGAGCGGGCGCTACCGGCCGTTCTGGGACGTCACGCGCGACGGCCTGCGCTACGCCGCGTTGCGCCTGGGCCTGAAGCTGGATCCGCTGGCCGAAGACCGGCTGATGAACCAGTACCGCCACCTCAGCACCTTCCCCGAAAACGCCGGTGTGCTGGCCGAGCTGAAGCGCAAACGCGTGCGCACCGGCATCCTCAGCAACGGCGACCCCGACATGCTGGCGGTGGCCATCAAGAGCGCGGGCTTGGCCGGCCTGGTGGACCCCGTGCTCAGCGTGCACAGCGTGCAACGCTTCAAGACCGATGCCGCCGCCTACGCCCTGGGCCCGCAGGCGCTGGGCCTGGCGGCGCGCGAGATCTTGTTCGTCTCCAGCAACGGCTGGGACGCCATCGGCGCTACCTGGTTTGGCTACACCACACTGTGGGTCAACCGCGCCAACGCACCGCCCGAGCAACTCGGCACCGAGCCCACCCGCACCGGGCGCAGTCTGCGCGACGTGCTCGACTTCTTTCCCACCCCCTGATCAGCCCAGAGACCGCCCATGCGCACCACCCACCACCGCCTGCAAGACGCCACCCCCTTGGCCCGGTTCATCGACGACGAGGTGCTGCCCGGCACCGGCGTGTCCAGTGACAAATTCTGGAAAGGCTTCGACGCCATCGTCGCTGATCTATCACCGAAAAATATCGCCCTGCTGGCTGAACGCGACCGCCTGCAAACCGCGCAAGACGCTTGGCACAAAGCCAATCCAGGCCCGATCTCAGATATGAAAGCCTACCGCGCTTTCCTAGAGAAAATCGGCTACCTCGTCCCGGTGCCTAAAAACGTCACGACCACGACTTCTAATGTCGACGACGAGCTCGCCAAACAAGCCGGCCCGCAGCTGGTCGTGCCGGTGTTGAACGCGCGTTATGCCTTGAACGCAGCCAACGCCCGCTGGGGCAGTCTGTATGACGCGCTGTACGGCACCGATGTGTTGTCAGAAGAAAACGGT
>JANOLY010000094.1:0-2465 GCA_031420055.1 Burkholderiales bacterium
CGCCAACAAGCTGTTGTTCCAGCAGTCCGGGACGCATCCCGACCATCGCGACCGGCGCCAGCCGCTTCAAAAGCTCAACGAGGCTGCAGGCGCTCTGGCACAGACCGCCGGGCAGCGCTTCGTCCCGGGCCTGTCAGTAGCACTGGCACGCGCTGCCCAAAGACACGCTGGTGCGGCCCTCACACGGCCAGCCGTTCACGGGCTTGCAAGAGCGCGTTGCGCCGTTGACGCAACACCACAACGACCACTTTGCCGATGTGCATGCGGCCTGTGCGGCGGCACCCCATAGCGCAGCGGCGTTGCTGCCGGTGCTGCTCACGCGTGCGTTGGACATGCATCAGTTGACGATTGCAATGGGCGAGTCGATCGCGCAATTGCACGCGCTGGCGTCGATGGGCAAGCTGGTGGGCGCCGTGCACGGCGACGGTGTGACGCGGTTTGCTTTGGTCGCGTAGCGTGTTGGCGCGTGTAGTCAGCCGGCCGTGGCAGGTTCGCACAACGTAGGATGCTGGATTGCAAGACTTGACCCCAAGTCGCTGCCCCTGTATGCGGCTTGCATCAAGGCCGCCACGTCGATCAGGCATCGCGACGCTGTCAGCGGCAAACGACAGTTAGCTTGGTCTGACGATCAGCGCGCTTGCTGGGCGTGAGGTGCGTCAAATCGATTTCACAGGGCCGACTTTGTAGTCCGGGCCGAGGGTGCAGGCGCTCAGCAGCGCGGTGGTGAGGGCGGCGAAGAACAGGCGGGCCATCGTTGGACTGGGCGATCGGGCCAAACGTCGACCTGCCCAGCATATGAGAACGCGGCTGACGGCCGCCATCCGCATCCGACCGTCGATCATTGAATGACCTCATCGGCCCGTTCGAGCAACGACCGCGGGATCGTCAGGCCAAGCAACTTGGCGGTCTTGAGGTTGATGACCAGCTCGAAGCGCGAAGGCAGTTCGATCGGCAAGTCGCCGGGCTTGGCCCCCTTAAGAATCCGGTCCACGTAGCTGGCAACGCGCCGGTACAGTTCGGCCTGATTCGCCCAGTAGGACATGAGGCCACCGTCATCGACGAACTGCCGCACAGCGTACATCGCGGGCAGACGGCGCTTGGCCGCGAGATCGACAAGCAGGCTTCGATGGAATAACGTGAGCGGGTCCGCCAGCACCAAGACAGCCTCGGCCTGTTTCGCGGCCATCGCCGCGAACGCGCTGTCAAACTCCTCGACACTGCGCACCCCCATGAACTGAAGCTGTACCGCCAATGACCGGGCGGGCGACTCCAGGCCCTTCAAGGCGAACGAATGCCACGGGTTGCCAGGGTTCCACAAGACGGCGATGCGCACGGCCTGAGGCACTGCCACCCTGAGCAGCTCGAGTTGTTTGATGCTCAGGTCCACCGTCAGGGTGCTTGTGCCCGTGATGTTCCCGCCGGGTCGCGCCAGGCTGGCGACAAGACCCAGTTGAACCGGATCGGGCGTGTTCACCATGACGATCGGAATCGACGTGGTCGCCCTCTTGGCGGCAAGGGTAGCCGCCGGATTCGTGGCCACGACCACGTCGACGTTGAGTCGCACGAATTCGGCCGCGATGGCGTCGAAGCGCTCCGTCTTGCCTGCCGCATCGCGCCACTCGAGGATCAGGTTCTGCCCTTCGACATAGCCCATCTCGCGCAGGCCTTGCCGCATGAGTTCAGGCACGGCGGCGCCCAGCAGGCCAACGCGAAACATCTTGCCCGCCGGCTGGGCCTGGACGGCAATCGGGGCGGCGCCGAATGCGCACAGCGCCAGGACCGTATCGCGCCTGTCCATCAGATACCCGCCGGTTGCTGCGCGCCGGTGCGGCTTTAGTCAGGTGTCGACTTCCACGACTTCGGGCGACGAGCTGGGCGCCGGTATCGGCAACCCGTCTTCCTTCATGCCCTCAATGTGGAACTCAATGGCTTCGTGGATCAGTGTCGTGACTTCGTCGCGCGTAGCGCCGACGGCAACGCACCCCGGCAGGTCGGGCACATAGGCACCGAAACTGTTGGGGCCGCTCTCGACGACAACCAGGTACTTCATCTGGAACCTCACTTCTTCAGCCCGGCTTACTTAAGGATGCTGCTCAGCGTGCCCGGCGGTATCTCGACGCTTGGCTTCCCGGCGACGGTGGCCGTACCAGGCTTCGATGCATGACGGAACTGCCGATAGCTGCCTTTCTGGCGGATGCATTTCCAGCCGTCTTCCGAGAGCAGCGCCAGCAGATCTTTGACTTTCGTGGGCATCTGATTTCAGATCGTACTCGGATGCACAGAGGATAGGAAATTCAAACGCTCTTCTTCCTTGCTCATGACCGCCTCGGCACGACACCTGACTCTGCTTGACGCGGTCTTTGAAGCCGGCTGCGACCTGCACAGCGCCGACAGCGGCGCCCAGACGCGGCTGTCTTGGGAGTCGCCTACGAGTGAACCCTGATCCCGGGGTCATCTTCACCCTT
>JANOLY010000095.1:0-3688 GCA_031420055.1 Burkholderiales bacterium
TTGCGCAGGCGGCCGGTGGGCGGATTCGGTTCCATGGGTGGGAGAGGAAAAGATCAATTCGAATATAAGCAGAAACGAATGTCGTGCTTGCCGGCGTGCCAGGCATCGGGGTAATCCAGCAGTCGGGCAAGCTCCATGGCGGCACAGGGCCGGGCACAAAAGCCACCTACACGGCGTCGCCTTGGGCGTGTATCAACGCGTCTATACATCTAAGGAGCCGCCATGACAGAAGCCACCCTTGACATCAAGCTCTGGGGCAACAGCCTGGGCGTGCGCTTGCCCGCATCCGTGGCCCGCGCGGCGAGCCTCACAGTCGATCAGCGGGTGTGCATCACCGTCGAGAAAGGCCGGGTCATCATCACCCACCAGGGCCCGAAACCGCCCACGCTGGCGGACCGTCTGGGCTTGTTCGACCCGGCCGTGCATGGCGGCGAAGTGATGGCTGCCCCGCTGCTGGGGCGCGAAGCGTGGTGACCCGAACTGCCGCGCGCAAGAGAGCAGCGCCCAAGGCCTGGGCGCCCGAGCGGCAAGACGTGATCTGGATCGACTGCAACCCGCAGGCCGGCAGCGAGATGCGCGACATGCACCCGATGCGGGTGCTGTCGCCCGGCGTGTTCAACGAGCGAAAGGGCCTCGTCATCGGCTTGCCGATGACCACGGCTGCCTACAACGCCACCAACCCCTTCGCCTTGGTCGTGGGCGCGGCAAGTGGGCGCAAAGGCGGCAAGACGAGCTGTGCGCTGTGCCACCAGCCCAAGTCGGTCGACTGGCGGGCGCGGGGTGCGAAGCCGCATCCGCAGGGCAAACTGGCGGCGGCCGTGTTTGCTCAAGCCTGCCGCTGTGCTGAATCAGATCATTGACATCGACTGACGGCGGTTTGCAGGCATTTCCCGCAAACGGCGCGGGCACAAGGCCTCGTCAGTTGCGCGTACATCCTGCAACCCGCACCCGTCGCCAACCCAAGGCCACGAGGGCCAGGCCTGCAAGAAGCAAGGTTCCCGGCGCCGACACCGCGGCGGCGCGACCGCCGAAGGTGACGTTGTCCATCCCGTAGCCGTCATTGGCCACGCCGCGCAGTTCGACGATGCTGAATGCGGAGGTCGATGTAAAGCCGAAGAAGCGGACGGCGTTGGCGGAGGCGACCGCAGGGGTCAAGGTTTCCCCGTTGACGATGACCTGCGTACGCAAAATAACGTCATTAAAGCTACCCAGGTCAAAACCAACCCCGAACACCGGCGCGGCAAAGCTCAGGAAAAGGACTGACCCGCAGCGGTTAACACATTGGCCAACGCGGTGCCGTCGACGTTGTATACGGGAAACTCCACTGGCGGCACGTCGATCTTGTTGCGGTTCAGTAACGTGCTAACGCCGGCCGACATGCTCAAGGACATCCCGCTTGGCGTGGCCAGAGCCGATGTGTGAAACGGCGTGTCGATGGTGTAGCTGTTGAAGGTTTCGACCGTGAAGACGCCCAGGGCCGTTTGGAAGGCCGAGCGATCGGTGAATGTCGCGGGCGCCGCAGAAGCTGCGGTGGCCAACAGAGCGATGGCGAGGGTGGTGCCGAGGGTCTGGGGTAGGTGCATGGGAGACTCCATTGCTGTCGTTGAAAGGCTTCAGTGATGGCAGCAAGCCCCATGCCAATGGCTGAAATCCTCGCATTGATAGGCACTTACCGCAGCCAAGTGGCCAAGCGCGCGATCAAGATGTGAGAAATCGCGACAGCCCTTTGGCGCCCCGACGGCATGATCGGCTTCGCCCGAGCTGAAACCTCGATGGGAGTCCGACGTCGGGTCTGGCGCTTTGCCTGTTGCCGCGCCTGGGGGGCGTCGGTGCCAACGCCTGTTGCGGGTCGTCGGGCCGGTCGCGTGCTAACGTTGTGCTTACTGCATAAGCCAGGAGCCAACGATGGAAGTCGCCATCCGCAAGATGGGCAATTCGCAGGGCGTGTTGATCCCCAAGCCGATCCTTGCCCAGGTGGGCCTGGAAAGCACTGCCGACCTGCAGGTGCGCGACGGCGTGATCGAGATTCGTGCCGTCAGGCGCAACCCTCGTGAGGGCTGGGCGGATGACGCTCGGCGGCTGGCCGGGCAGGGCGGCGATGCGCTGGTCTGGCCGAATGTGGCCAACCAGGGCGACGACGACCTGGTCTGGTGATGAGGACCGGCGACATCTGGCTGGCACAGCTCGATCCGACGCTGGGCAGCGAGATCCAGAAGACGCGACCCTGCGTCGTGGTCTCGCCCGACGACATGAACGCGCACCTGCGCACGCTGATCGTCGCACCGATGACAACGGGCTCGCGGCCTGCGCGCTTCCGGATCGCGCTCACTTTTCAGGGCAAACAGGGCTTGATCGTGCTGGACCAGATAAGAACGCTCGACCGCGTGCGCCTCATCAGGCGGCTGGGTGCCTTGCGCCCGACAACGCTGGCCACGACGCTGCAAACCCTGCAGGCGATGTTTGCGCCCTGACCTGCTGCTGCCAGCCGATACCAGCGCCCCGCTCGGTCAAGACTGCCCAACAATCGACGCCGTGGCCATCAGCTCATGAAACAGCGCCATCGACACCTGCCCCGACACCGCATACGGGTCCAGCGTCGGCCGCTCTGAATACTTCAGCAGCAGCCCCGGGTTCAGGCGGCCCATGTTGACCTGGCCCATCGACCAGCCGGCAAAACGGCGTTCGCTGATCTCTTCATAACAGAGCAGTTCCACCTGGTGGTGGCGCGGGTCGGTGACGATGCGGTTGTAGAGCGCGTTGACGGCGCTGCGCCCGCCTTCCAGTGCCTGCAGAAAGATGCCTTCGCTGAAGCACAGCACGCCGGTCACGCCCAGTGCGGGGTTGTTGGCCTTGGACTTGCGCAAGATCGCGATGAGTTCGTCCTGGTCCACCGTGGGCACGGCACGGCTGGCGTACATGAGTCGAACGAGCATGGTGGGGGTGTCCTGTTCAGGTGTTCTTGCGGGGCAGCAGCGACAGGAATTCGCGGCGCAGGTTGGCGTCTTTCAGGAAGGCGCCGCGCATCACGCTGTTGACCATGGCGCTGTCGGTGTCCTTGATGCCGCGCCAGTGCATGCAAAAGTGATCGGCCTCCATCACCAGCGCCAGGCCGTCGGGGCGCACACGCTCTTGCAGTTCATTCGCCAGCATGGTGACGGCTTCTTCCTGGATCTGCGGGCGGCTCATCACCCAGTCGGCGATGCGCGCGTACTTGCTCAGGCCGATCAGGTTGCTGTGCTCATTGGGCAATATGCCTATCCAGACCTTGCCGAAGATCGGGCACAGGTGGTGGCTGCAGGCGCTGCGCACGGTGATGGGGCCGACGATCATCAGCTCGTTCAGCCGCTCGGCGTTGGGGAACTCGGTCACCGCGGGCATGGGCACGTAGCGGCCGCGGAAGACTTCTTCCAGGTACATCTTGGCCACGCGCTTGGCGGTGTCGTGGGTGTTGTGGTCGTTCTCGGTGTCGATCACCAGCGACTCCAGCAGCGCCTGCACCTTGGCCTGCACCTCCAGCTTCAGCTCGGCCAACTCGCCCTCGTGCATGAAGGCGGCGATGTTGTCGTTGGCATGGTGGCGCCGCCCGGACTGCACCAGCCGGTAGCGGATGCGCTCGGAAGCGGGCATCTGGGCCAGCTCTTCTTCGCTGCGAAACAGGCGCTGCGGCGCATCGACCGGAAACGGGGGG
>JANOLY010000096.1:0-1737 GCA_031420055.1 Burkholderiales bacterium
GGTCTACAAATCGGTCACGCAGACGCTCGAGTGGCCGTTCGCCGCGGCGCAGGCGGTGATCCTGTTCGTCGGGGTGCTGCTGGTGCTGATCCCCTACGTCAAGATGACGGCACGCCCCCATGGTTAAGGCAGTGCCCCTGCCGGTGCGGCTGTTCGCCATCGGGCTGGTGACTCTGACGGTGCTGGTGCTGCTGGCGCCACTGGCGGTGGTGGTGGGCGTGTCGTTTTCGCAGAGCGAATTCATCGCCTTTCCACCACAGGGCTGGAGTTTGCGCTGGTACCGCGAGGTGCTGGGCTCCGGCAGCTACCTCGCTGCGGCCATGACCAGCCTGAAGATCGCGGTTCTGGTGACACTGGCCGCGACCCTGATCGGCGGCGCGGCGGCAGTGGCGCTGCACCGCGGCAAGCTGCCGTTCTCGGCTGCCATGGCCACTTTCTTCCTGTCGCCGCTGGTGCTGCCAACCATCATCTTCGCCATCGGGATGCTGATGTTCTGGAGCACGCTGTTCGGACAGGTATCGGTGCTGACCCTGTGGCTCGGCCACACAGTGGTATGTTTGCCGTATGTGATCCGCACCACGCTGGCGGTGCTGGCCGAATCCGACCCGTTCCTGGAGGAAGCCGCCCGCACCATGGGCGCCGGGCGGCTGCAACGGCTGTGGTTCGTGGTCGTGCCGCAATGCCTGCCCGGGCTGGGCGCAGGCGCGTTTTTCGCATTCAACATCTCCTTTGACGAAGCCGTGTTGTCGCTGTTCCTGCGCAAGCCCGACCTGACCACCCTGCCGGTGCAGATCTATGGCCAGCTGGAGTTCAGCCCCGACCCGTCCGTGGCGGCCGTCTCGGCCATCATGATCGCCCTCACCATCCTGATGATCCTGGTGATCGACCGGATCCTGGGCCTGCAACGTTTTGCACGGAGCTGAGTCGTGGCGAATGTCCGTCTGAACGCCATCCACAAGTCCTTCGGCACCAACACGGTCATCCATGGCGTGTCGCTGGATATCGCCTCCGGCGAGTTCGTCAGCCTGCTTGGTGCCTCGGGTTGTGGCAAGACCACCCTGCTGCGCATCGTTGCCGGTCTGGAAAGCGTGGGCTCGGGCACGGTCGAGATCGACGGCCGGATCGTCACCGACCTGCCGCCGGAGCAGCGCGACATCGCGATGATGTTTCAGTCCTACGCGTTATTGCCGCATTTGAGCGTGGCGGAAAACGTGCGCTTTCCGCTGCGCATGCGCCGCAAGGGCGCGCGCCAGGAGCAGCAGGAAAAGGTCCGGGCCGCGCTCGATACGGTGCAGCTCGCGCACCTGGCAGGACGCCGCCCGGCCCAGCTCTCCGGCGGCCAGCAGCAACGCGTGGCGCTGGCCCGCGCCATCGTGTCGCGTCCCAAGGTGCTGCTGCTCGACGAACCGCTGTCCAACCTCGACGCGCGGCTGCGCGAAGACATGCAGGTCGAATTGATCGACATTCACAAGCGCCTGGGCCTGACGACGATCTTCGTCACGCACGACCAGGAAGAAGCGTTGAGCCTGTCGAACCGCGTCATCCTGCTCAACGGCGGGCAGATCGAGCAGCAAGGCACGCCGGCCGAGATCTATGCGCGCCCGGGCAGTGCCTTTGCGTCGCGCTTCCTGGGCGCGGCCAACCTGGTGCCCGCCACGGTGGATGCATCCAACAAGGCCGTGGCCGTGCTCGCCGACGGCCAGCGCCTGCCCATCGTCGCTGACAACAGCACCGTGG
>JANOLY010000097.1:0-1951 GCA_031420055.1 Burkholderiales bacterium
CGACCCCGATTCCGTCCAAGTACCTCCCGGGTTCGTGCAAGTAACGACCGCTGTTTCTTGAAGTGCAAAGGGCGCCTCCGGCGCCCTTTGCTTTTGTCCCCGAGTGCTCTCGCACCTGGCTACCGTTTGCGCCCATGACGCTTCTTCTTGGTTTTATCGCCCTGTTCGTCGGCTGGCTTGCGCCCGGGCACTTCCTGCCATGGATCAATTTTCAGAACGAGGTGTCTGCTGCGGCGGGTGGTCTTTTGCTGGGCGTGTCCGCCTGCGTGGTGGCCAAGCGAGAGCAAGGCATCCGCTGGCCGGCACCGGCCGCCGTGGCCCTGGCCTTGACGCTGGTGGCGGCAGCGCAACTCGCCACCGGGCAGATTCGTTACCTCTCCGACGGTGTGCTTGCAGTGGTGTACCTCGCTGCGTTCGCAGCGGCCATCGTTGCGGGCGCCACGCTGACGCGAAGCAGCGAACGGCAACAGTTCGTGGCGGGCCTGTTCGCCGTGCTGCTTGCCGCCGGCATTGCTTCTACCGGCTTGGCCGCCACGCAATGGCTTGAACTCGGCCCGATCGGCTTCGTGGAGATGATCCGGCCGGGTGACCGGCCGGGCGCGAACCTCGTTCAAGCAAATCACCTCTCGACGCTGCTCTGCCTGGCGCTTATGTCAGCGTTGTGGTTCTTCGAAACGCGCCGCATCAACGGCGCCACGCTCGCCATCGCCGCGAGTTGGCTCGCTATAGGCCTTGTGATGACGCGGTCGCGGACGTCCTGGGTCTTTCTCATCCTTCTGTGTGTTCTGTGGGTGTCGATGCGGTCTCGTGTCGAGAGCAGGCTGTCGCCGCGGGCCCTGGCCGCAGCCATCGGTCTGTTCATACTTGGCGTCTTGGTGTGGGGGCCGCTGAGCCAGACGCTCGCCGTGCACGTCCCGGTTTCGGTTGCCGACCGCATTCAAGGCGGCACCGCCCGCCTCGGGATGTGGAAGGCGATCCTTGCCGGCCTGCTCGAATCGCCCTGGGTCGGTTACGGCTGGACGCAGGTGTCGCGCGCAGCGCTCGAGGGGTCGATCGCCCAGTACACCGGCGAACACATGCTTCGCAACAGTCACAGCCTGCTGCTCGACCTGCTGGTCTGGAACGGCATCCCGCTGGGAGCATTGATCATCGGCTTGATCGGCTGGTGGCTCGTGCGCGCGGTACGCGCCTGCCGCGATGCAGGGTACCTGGTCGCCTTGCTGGCACTGTGCGCGATCCTGACTCATGCGCTGTTCGAGTACCCGCTGGAGTACATGTACTTCCTCATCCCGGCGGGG
Source organism: Burkholderiales bacterium (assembly GCA_031420055.1). GTDB lineage: Bacteria > Pseudomonadota > Gammaproteobacteria > Burkholderiales > Burkholderiaceae_C > Rubrivivax. The sequence goes on from JANOLY010000097.1 coordinate 1,299, forward strand.
CTCCTGGTGGGCCATTTGGACACCTTGGCGTCCATGAAGAAGCAAACTTGGCGGGCACCAACGTTCACGCTTGCGCTCCCCGTCGCCGCACTCACCGCCATGATGTTGTGGATTTCCGTCGAGTATCTGCGCGTGCATCAGGCCTCTGACGATGGATTGATGCTGGCTGCGGGCTATGCCCGAAAGGCCGAGTTGCCCGATGTGGTCCTTCTCGATGGCCCGCGCGAGTACATCCGCTTCTGGCGTACCCAGGCCGGGCCAAACATGACAGACGAGCAACTGCAGTGGATGCGGAACGTCGTCGGCCGCAACCCGTCGCCGCCCGCGCTGCTGCGGCTCGCAATGGCCACGGGCCTCAATGGCCGACCCGAAGAGGCGCGGGAGACTCTAGTGCGTCTGTGCAACATGCACGTGGCACCGCGCTGCGAGGAGGGCCGGCGCTCCTGGTCCGCGGTGCAGGAGCACACCGCGGCATTGCGCGCAATACCGTTCCCTGCGACCCCCGCCGTGACACGTCACCTCACCCCAGCACCCCCAGCAGCAACATCGAGAACAGGGCCAGTTGGTCCTTGGGCCGCCGGCGCAGCTTCAGCGCCGATAGCGCAATGACCAGCTGATCCCACGGCGCGAAGCGCTCGAAGCGCGCTAGCACG
>JANOLY010000098.1:0-13577 GCA_031420055.1 Burkholderiales bacterium
GATGAGCGCGTGGCAGCCCTTGGACTGCGGCGCGTGGATCGAGCCGGGCACGGCAAACACCTCGCGCCCGGCCTCCAGCGCCAGGCGCGCAGTGATGAGCGAGCCCGAGCGCAGCGCGGCCTCGACCACCAGCGTGCCTTGCGTCAGCCCGGCGATGATGCGATTGCGCAAGGGGAAGTGCAGCGGCAGCGCGGGCGTGCCGGGCGGGAATTCGCTGACCAGCGCGCCTTGTGCCGCAATGCGCTCGGAAAGCAGCCGGTGGGCGCGCGGGTAGATCAGGTCCAGCCCCGTGCCCAGCACGGCCACGGTGCCCGCGGCACCTTCCAGCGCGCCTTCATGGGCTGCCCCGTCGATGCCTTGGGCCAGGCCCGAAACCACCACCCAGCCCTGCTGGCTGAAGTGCGCGGCAAAGGCGTGTGCGTTCTGCGAGCCTTGTGGGCTGGGGTGGCGGCTACCCACGATGGCCAGGCTGCGCGCGGCCAGGCGGTCGAGCCGGCCCTGCACGTACAGCAGCAGCGGCGGGTCGGCGGTTTGCAGCAGCGCGGCGGGGTAGTCGGCATCACTCAGCACCAGCACGTGGCGGTCGCTGCCGCCTTGGCGCCAGCGTTGGGCTTGGGCCAGGCGCTGGGTCAGTTCGGGCGTGGCCTGGAGCAGTGCGCCGGTCAGCGCCGGGCCGATCAACTGCCTCAGCGTGGCGGGCGGAGCGCGAAAGACGGCTTCTGGCGAACCGCAGGCCGCCAGTAGGCGGCGCGCCGCTGCGCGACCCAGGCCTGGCGTTTCCAGCAGCCTGAACCAGGCCGCGAACTCGTCGTCCCCGCGCAAGCGCCGCCTAGGGTTGGGTGAAGCGGTCGCCGGCGCGCACCGGGTCGCGCACGCTGAAGATGAGGGCGTAGGACACCCGGTCGAAGACGCGGAACACGAACAACAGCCCGTGCCGCTCGTCGGGCAGGCGCATGGGCGTGCGCTGCGCGCTGGTGGTGTCGACCGCGTTGGCACCGGCGCGCCACAGCGCCAGCACATGGCCCCGCTCCATGCCGTCGCGCTTGCCGCGGTTCAGCGCCACGACCTGGTTTTGACCGGCGCGCAAGCCGTCGCCGTAGATCGAGACGATGCGGCCTTCGACAGGTGCCGCTGGCGCGCGTGGCACGTAGGCCACCAGGTCTTGCTGCGGCACGGGCGAGAGCCGGTCGCCGACGATGGCCTCGAGACTGGCGTTGGTGACGGTGAAGGTGGCTGGCACCACGGCGACACCGTCGCCCCTGGCCTCGGTGCCCCGGGCTTCGCTGCCATCACGGACGCGCTCGGCGGTGCCGACATAGCGGCCTTCATAGCCCAGCACTTCGCGCGTGATCGGGTCGAGCAGCGGCTTGAGTTCGCGGAACAGGCGGAAATCTCGCGCCCCGCCCAGGTCGCCACGCACATAGGCGGTTTCGCCGCGCGAGGCCATCACGCGGCCCTCTTGCGTGGCCACGATGCGCGGCGCGGTGGCCAGTTCGTTGGTGTCGAAGACCACGGCCTCGTTCAAGAAGGGCCCGATCAGGTTGAGCGGAATGGACGCGATGGCGCCGCTGTCAAGCAACTCGCTGCGCACCCGGGGCGACAGCTTCACGGTGTTCTCGGGCACCCCGCTGGCGGCCTGGCCCAGGCGCAGCCGGGCGCGCCCGTCGACCTTTTCGAGCACCAGCATCTGGCCCGGGTAGATGAGGTGGGGGTTGCGGATCTGGTCGAGATTCATGCCCCACAGCTCGGGCCAGCGCCAGGGTGATTTCAGGAACAGGCTGGAGATGCCCCACAGCGTGTCGCCGCGCTGCACGGTGTGCGACTCGGGCGCGTTGGGCGCCAGCTCCGACAGCGGCACGCCGGCCTGGGCCACTTGCTGCGCCGTGGCGCGCTGCTGTGGCGTGATGGGCAAATTGGACTGGGCCAGTGCAGGGCTGGTCCATGCAACCAGGGCCAGACCGATGGCGGCCAGACCAAGCCAAGGGGCAGCCCGCAATGGGGTGGCGTTGCCAGGGCGGGCGCTTTGGGTCATGACGCTGCGGTCTCCGGGCGGACAGGTCGGGCACCGCGCGGTGCCAAAATATCGCGTTTTGTGCGCAGCCGGCTGCGCCGGCCACCAGCGGGCAAGGTGAATGCCAGCCCCGCGACAATGCTCATATGGTTTCACAGATTTTGCCCGTAAACCCTTGATGCCGCAACGAAACAGCCGCCTTGCACGCCCCCTCGTGCAAGCCTTCACGTCCGCACGCGTTGCCTCCTGTCCACAGCTGTAGCGAGCTGTTTCGGCGCTGCCCGCCGCCGCCGGTTTCTGCCCGTCACTGCACTTCGACCCCGCTCCATGGCCCTGCTCAACATCCTTCGCTATCCCGACCCCCGCCTGCACACCGTGGCCCGCCCAGTGGCGGCGGTCGACGAACGCATCCGCCGCCTGGTGGACGACCTGTTGCAGACCATGTACGCGGCAGACGGCGTCGGACTGGCCGCCACCCAGGTCGATGTGCATGAACGTGTGCTGGTGATGGACACCTCTGAAGGCCACGACACCCCGCTGGTGTTGATCAACCCAGAGATCGTCTCGGCCAGCCAAGAGATGGCCGTGGTGGAGGAAGGCTGCCTGTCGGTGCCCACCATTTACGACCGTGTCGAGCGGCATGCCCGCGTGCGCGTGCGGGCGCTGGACCGCGAAGGCCAGCCCTTCGAGTTCGACGCCGACGGCCTGGTCGCGGTGTGTGTGCAGCACGAGATGGACCACCTGTTGGGCAAGGTCTTTGTCGAGTACCTCAGCAGCTTGAAGCGCGACCGCATCCGCACCAAGATGATCAAGAAGACGCGGGATGAACTGCGCGGAGCATGAGACGACGTCGGAACGGCGCTGTTCTCGTGCCGGCGGCGTCGCGGTGACATGAAGGTTGCCTTCGCCGGCACGCCCGAGTTCGCCCGCACGGCCTTGCAGGCCATCCACGACGCCGGCTTTGAGGTGCCCCTGGTGCTGACCCAGCCCGACCGGCCCGCCGGCCGCGGGCTGCGCCTGCAGGCCTCTGCCGTGAAGCAGTTCGCCCTGACGCACGGCCTGGTGCTGGCCCAGCCACGCAGCCTGCGACTGGACGGCAAGTACCCCGACGACGCCGCTGCGGCCGCTGAGGCCTTGCGCCAGGCGGCGCCCGACGTGATGGTGGTGGCCGCCTATGGCCTGATCCTGCCGCTCTGGGCGCTGCAACTGCCGCGCCTGGGCTGCCTGAACATCCACGGCTCGCTGCTGCCCCGTTGGCGCGGTGCGGCACCCATCCAGCGCGCCATCGAGGCTGGCGACCACCAGACCGGCATCACCCTGATGCAGATGGACGCCGGGCTGGACACCGGCAACATGCTGCTGAGCGAAGGCACGCCCATAGGCGCGCAAGACACCAGTGCCGTGCTGCACGACCGCTTGGCCGCCCTGGGCGCGCGGTTGGTGGTGCAGGGGCTGCATGCACTGGAGCAGGGCAGTCTGCGCCCACAGCCCCAGCCAGCCGCGGGCGTCACCTACGCCCACAAGATCGACAAGGCCGAAGCCCCGATCGACTGGAACGCGCCGGCCGAGCAGATCGAGCGCCGTGTTCGCGCCTTCGACCCCTTTCCGGGCTGCAGCTTCGAATGGGCGGGCCTGACGGTGAAGGCCTGGCGCGCCCGCGTGCTGCCTGGCCAAGGCACGCCGGGGCAGCGCATCCGCGCCGACGAAGCGCGGCTGCTCATCGCGTGTGGCCATGGGGTGCTGGAACTGCTGGAAGTGCAGGCCCCGGGCGGGCGCCGCATTGCAGCGCGCGACTTCGTGCAGCGCCACCCCGACGCCACGGCTTGAGCGGCCGGCCGCTCAAGCGCCCGGCGGCGCGGCCGATAACGAGGGCACTGCCGCCACGACCTGCTGCCATGCGCCGATCCAGCCTTGCCTTGTTGATTGCCGCGCCCTTGTGGCTGGCCGGCTGCGACGCCCTGGGCCTGGAGCCGGCCAGCGCCGTGGCCGCGCGCAAGGACGCTGAAGGCCGCGCCGTGGGCGGGGCCTGCCGCCACGCAGCGCGCCCCATCGAGCAGTGCTATGCCATGAACAAGCGCGCCGACAAGGGGGCGGTCTTCGCCGGCTGGCGCGAGATGAACGACTACATGCGCGAGAACAACATCGCCGCCGTGCCCGTGCCGGCCGAGGCCGCATCGGCCGCCGGCGACGGCGAGCGCACGGCAGAGTCGCCCCCGGCCCCGAAGGTGCCCAAGAAAGGCGCGTGACCGGCGGCGCCCGCAGCGCCGCACTTTGTCGCACCGGCCCGCACTGCGTCGCCTGGGCATCGCGGGGTTTGCCGTGTGCAGGCACATTGGCGTGGTCTACCCACTCCCCCAGGACCACCGCCATGATCAACGCCACCCTTCGCAGCCTGCTGCCTGCCGCCGTGCTCGTGGGCATCGCCATGGCGCCGCTGGCCGGCCAGGCCGCCACTGCGACCGAGACGCGCAGCCTGCCCGAGTTCACCGCCATTGCTGCCAGTGGGTCGGTGAATGTCAGCGTCAGTCAGGGGCCGGTGACTTCGGTGCAGGTCACGGCCGACGACAAGGTGCTGGCGAACATCGAAACCGTGGTCGAGGCCGGCAGGCGTGGCCCGACCTTGCAGATCCGCCTGAAGCGTGAAGGCTGGGGTTGGGCCATGAACTACAACACCGGGCCAGTGAATGTCGTCATCGTCACGCCCAAGCTCACCGCCCTGGCCTCGGCCGGCTCGGGTGACATCCGCGTCGGCGCACTGCAAACGCCCGCGCTACAGTTGTCGATCTCAGGCTCGGGCAACGCTTGGCTGTCTGGTTTGGACGCCGACGAACTGGGCATCAGCATCGCTGGCAGCGGCGATGTGCGCGGCGACGGCCGCGGCACCAGATTGAACATCAGCATCGCCGGCAGCGGCGACGTGCGCCTGGCCGGGCTGCGCAGCGACGAGGTCACGGTCAAGATCGCCGGCAGTGGCGACGCGGCGGTGCATGCGCAAAAGACGCTCAGCGTCAGCATCGCCGGCAGCGGTGATGTCAGCTACTCCGGCGACGCCACCGTGAAGAGTTCGGTGGCCGGCAGCGGCACGGTCAAGAAGCGCTGAAAGTCTGGCCGTCTGACCTTCCTCCCTCTCCCGCTTGCGGGAGAGGGCAGGGGTGAGGGTGCAGGCCAGCGGCACGGCGACAATGACGCGGTGACGCTCCCTGCAATTGCCGCCGCCCCGGTCTGGCAACACCCCGAATTTGCCCGCGGCGCCCGCGACATGCTGGGCACCGCGCTGGGCATCGCCGCCTGGGGCCTGATCACCGGCGTGGCCATGGGCAAGAGCGGCATGCCGCTGCCGCTGATGGTGCTGATGTCCCTGCTGGTGTTTGCCGGCAGCGCGCAGTTGGCGGTGCTGCCTTTGATGACCAGCGGCGCGCCGATCTGGGTCGTCTGGACCACCGCGCTGTGCGTGAACCTGCGCTTTGTCATCTTCAGCGCGCAGTGGCGGCCGTACTTCATCGGCTTTTCGCGGCGCAAGCGGCTGTGGCTGAGCTACTTCACCGCCGACCTGAACTATGTGATGTTCATGCGGCGCTTCCCAGAGCCGCGCCCGGGCCCTGATCAACTGCCCTACTTCTGGGGCGGTGTGGCCGCCAACTGGTTGGCCTGGCAGCTGCCCTCGCTGGTGGGCATCTTTGCCGCCACCTCGGTGCCCGTGCACTGGGGCCTAGGCTTTGCCGGCACGCTGGCGCTGCTGGGCATCGCCGCGTCCTTGCTCACCGACCGCGCCACGGCCGTGGCCGGCGCGGTGGCCGGCTGTGCGGCCGTGGCGGCGTATGCGTTGCCGCTCAAGCTGAACATCGTGGTGGCCATCGCCGCGGCCGTGGCCATCGGCTTGTTGATCGACCACACCGTGCCACGCGACCCGCCGCCTTTTCAGGACAAAACGTGAGCGCGCTTGAAATTGTCATCGCCATCGTCGGCCTGACGGTGCTGACCGTGCTGACGCGCGGCTTCTTCTTGATCACCGAGCGCGAAATCCCCATCCCCGACTGGCTGCGCGAAGGCCTGCGCTACGCCCCGCTGGCCGCCCTGGCGGCGGTGGTGGTGCCCGAGGTGGTGCTCACCCAAGGCCAGCTCATCAGCACCTGGCAAGACGCGCGGCTGTTTGCTGCGGCGGCGGGTGCGGCCTACTACTACTGGCGCCGCGACATCCTGGGCACCATCCTCACCGGCATGGCGGTGTTGCTGCCGCTGAAGCTGGGGCTGGGCTGGTAGGGCCGCTGCCTAAATTTGCGCACTCGACTCCTGGAGAAAAAAGCGATGAACGTGATCCGCCTGACCGAGCTGATTGCCCAAGGCCGCGTGGCCGGCAAGCGGGTGTTCATCCGTGCCGACCTCAACGTGCCGCAAGACGACAGCGGCGCCATCACCGAAGACACGCGCGTCCGCGCCAGCGTGCCGGCCATCCAGATGGCGCTGGCCGCGGGTGCGGCGGTGATGGTCACATCGCACCTGGGCCGCCCCACCGAGGGCGCGTTCAAGCCCGCCGACAGCCTGGCCCCCGTGGCCGCGCGCCTGGGCGAGTTGCTGGGCCGCGTGGTGCCGCTGCGCCGCGATTGGGTCAATGGCGTGGACGTGGCGCCCGGCGAGGTGGTGATGCTGGAGAACTGCCGCGTCAACAAGGGCGAGAAGAAAAACGACGCGGCCTTGTCGCGCAAGATGGCGGCGCTGTGCGACATCTACGTGAATGATGCTTTCGGTACCGCGCACCGCGCTGAGGCCACCACCTACGGCATCGCGCAATTTGCGCCCGTGGCTTGTGCGGGCCCGCTGCTGGCGGCCGAGATCGACGCCATCACCAAGGCGCTGGCGTCGCCCAAGCGGCCGCTGGTGGCCATCGTGGCGGGCAGCAAGGTCAGCACCAAGCTCACCATCCTGCAAGCGCTGGCCGGCAAGGTGGACGGCCTGGTGGTGGGCGGTGGCATCGCCAACACCTTTTTGCTGGCCGCCGGCCTGCCCATCGGCAAGAGCCTGGCCGAGCCCGACCTGGTGGGCGAGGCCCGCGCCGTGATGGCGGCCATGAAGGCCCGCGGCGCCGAGGTGCCCATACCCACCGACGTGGTCGTGGCCAAGACCTTTGCCGCCGACGCGCCGGCCACCGTGAAGGCCGCTGCCGATGTGGCGCCCGACGACCTGATCCTGGACATCGGCCCGCAAACCGCCCAGGTGCTGGCTGCCAAGCTGATGGCCGCCGGCACCATCGTCTGGAACGGCCCCGTGGGCGTGTTCGAGTTCGACGCCTTTGCCCACGGCACCGAGACTATTGCGCGCGCCATTGCCGCCAGCCCCGCCTTCAGCCTCGCGGGCGGTGGCGATACGCTGGCGGCCATCGCCAAGTACGGCATCGCGGCCGAGGTGGACTACATCTCCACCGGCGGCGGCGCTTTCCTGGAAATGCTGGAAGGCAAGACCCTGCCGGCGCTGGAGATCCTGAGCCGGCGCGCCGTGGGCTTCAGCGCCCTGCCTTAACCGGCCCGCAACCGCGGCCCGTAACCGCGACCGGCAAGCGCGGCCGATAATCCGCCGCTTGTGCCTGCCTCCCGGGGATCCCTACATGCTTCGTGCCACCAAGATCGTCGCCACCCTGGGCCCGGCCTCCAGTGACCCCGGGGTGCTCGAGCGCTTGCTGCGCGCGGGGGTCGACGTGGTACGGCTGAACTTCAGCCACGGCGCGGCGGCCGACCACATCGCACGGGCCAAGCTGGTGCGCGAGGTGGCGGCCAAGGTGGGCAAGCCGGTGGCGCTGATGGCCGACTTGCAGGGCCCGAAGATCCGTGTCGGCAAGTTCATTGACGGCAAGGTGATGTTGGAGCCGGGCGCGGCCTTTGTGCTCGACGCCCAGCGCAGCGAGCCGGGCGACATCCACGCCGTGGGCCTGGACTACAAGGAGCTGCCGCGCGACGTTCGCCCCGGTGACACGCTACTGCTCAACGATGGCCTGATCAAGCTGACGGTGGAGTTGGTGCGCGGCGAACAGGTGCACACGCGCGTGGTGCTGGGCGGCGAGCTGAGCAACAACAAAGGCATCAACAAGGCCGGCGGCGGCTTGACGGCGCCGGCGCTGACCGCCAAGGACATGGACGACATCAAGACCGCGGTGTCCTTCCAGTGCGAGTACCTGGCAGTCAGCTTCCCGAAGAACGCCACTGACATGGAGATGGCCCGCCAGCTGGCCAACGTCGCCGGCGAGCCCTTCAAGCACCGCCCAGCGATGATTGCCAAGATCGAGCGCAGCGAGGCCATCCCGCACCTGGAAGCCATTCTGCGCGCCAGCGACGGCATCATGGTGGCGCGCGGCGACCTGGCCGTGGAGGTGGGCAACGCCGCGGTGCCGGCGCTGCAAAAACGCATGATCCGCATGGCGCGCGAGATGGACAAGATCGTCATCACGGCAACGCAGATGATGGAGAGCATGATCCTGGCGCCGGTGCCCACGCGCGCCGAGGTCAGCGACGTGGCCAACGCCGTGCTCGATGGCACCGACGCCGTGATGCTCAGCGCCGAGACGGCCGCCGGCAAGTACCCGGTGGAGACGGTTGAGCAGATGGCTGCCATCGCCCTGGAGGCCGAACGCGCCGAGGAGGTCAACTTCAAGGACGACTTCAAGCACCGGCACTTCGGCCGCATCGACCAGAGCATCGCCATGGGCGCGCTGTTCACGGCCCACCACCTGGGCTGCAAGGCCATCATCGCGCTCACCGAAAGCGGCAGCACGGCGCTGTGGATGAGCCGGCACAGCATCAAGGTGCCTATCTACGGCCTGACCCACAAGCACAACACCGAGCGGCGCATGACGCTGTACCGCAACGTGCAGCCCATCCTGATGCCCCCCCACCACGACCGCGACACCGCGCGGGCCGAGGCAGAACAGGTGCTGGGGGCGCGCGGCGTGCTCACGCCCGGCGACCACTACGCCATCACCTGCGGCGAGCCCATGGGCTACCCGGGCGGCACCAACATGCTCAAGGTCTGCCAGGTGCGTTGAAGGTCCGGTGCAGCGTGCGCTCTGACCAGCGCCGCGCAGGGGGGGGCGACCGCTAGAATTCGACGCGTTACAGCGGGGTTGCGAACTCGCCAGTACTTGAACCTCACCCCTTTGCGAAAGCCCGCCATGCCACTCGTCTCGATGCGCCAGTTGCTCGACCATGCTGCCGAAAACGGCTATGGCATCCCGGCTTTCAACGTCAACAACCTCGAACAAGTGCAGGCCGTGATGACGGCCGCCCACGAGGTCGGCGCGCCCGTCATCCTGCAAGCCAGTGCCGGGGCGCGCAAGTACGCCGGCGAGGCCTTTATCAAGCATTTGATCCAGGCCGCCACCGAGGCCTACCCGCACATTCCGCTGGTGATGCACCAGGACCACGGCCAGTCGCCCGGCATCTGCCAGGGCGCGATCGACCTGGGTTTTGGCTCGGTGATGATGGACGGCTCGCTGCGCGAGGACGGCAAGACGCCGGCCGACTTCAGCTACAACGTCGAAGTTACGCGCAAGGTGGTCGAGATGGCGCACCGGGTGGGTGTCACGGTGGAAGGTGAGCTGGGTTGCCTGGGCAACCTGGAAACCGGCGAGGCGGGCGAAGAAGACGGTGTGGGCGCCGAAGGCAAGCTGGACCACAGCCAGATGCTCACCGACCCCGAAGAGGCCGCCGTGTTCGTGCGCGAAACCCAGCTCGACGCGCTGGCGATTGCCATCGGCACCAGCCACGGCGCCTACAAGTTCAGCCGCAAACCCACGGGCGACATCCTGGCCATCGGCCGCGTCAAGGAGATCCACGCGCGCATCCCGAACACGCATCTCGTGATGCACGGCAGCTCCAGCGTGCCGGCTGAGCTGCTGGCCGTGATCAACCAGTACGGCGGCAACATGCGCGAGACCTTCGGCGTGCCGGTGGAGGAAATCCAAGAAGCCATCAAGCACGGCGTGCGCAAGATCAACATCGACACCGACGTGCGCCTGGCCATGACCGGCGCGGTGCGCAAATTCCTGGCCGAGAACCCCGACAAGTTCGACGCCCGCGAGTGGCTCAAGCCCGCGCGCGAGGCCGCCTACAAGGTCTGCAAGCAGCGCTACCTGGAGTTCGGTTGCGAAGGCCAGGCCGCCAAGATCAAGAATCCCATGGCCTTGGTCGACGTGGCTCAGCGCTACGCCCGCGGCGAACTGGCGCAGCGCGTGCAGTAAGGGGTAGAGCCACGACCGCGGCACCGCGCGGGCGATTCCCCCTCGCCCCGCTTGCGGGGAGAGGGTTGGGGTGAAGGGTCTTGTGCGGCCACACAGGCGCGCTTCAGGCGCCGTCCAGCACGCCGTCCAGGCTGTGGTTCTGCGGCCCGCGTTCGGCGATCTTGATGGCGCCGATGCGGTTGCCCAGGGTCACGCAGCGGGGCAGGTCCCAGCCGCGTTCCAGGCCGTACAGCAGGGCGGCGCGAAAGGCGTCGCCACAGCCCGTGGGGTCGACCACGGCAGTGGCCTTGACGCCCGGCACGGCGACGCGCTCGCCGCGTATCCACAACTCGCAGCCGTGCTCGGCCAGGGTCACGACCACGCCCTGGATGTTCGGTCGCAGCGACATCTGCGCCGGTGTTTCGCCGGTGCGGTCCTGCAGCATGCGGGCTTCGTAGTCGTTCACCGCCACCCAGCGCGCCAGGCCCAGGATCTCGCGGTGCTCGGCGCCGTCGAACTGCGGCAGTTGCTGGCCGGGGTCGAACATGAAGGGCACGCCCAGCGCGTGCATCTGGTGGGCGTGCTGCCACATCGCGTCGCGGCCGTCGGGGGCGATGATGCCGATGGCCAGGTCAGCGCGCGCGGGCACCGCCATGTGGTGGGCGTGGCTCATGGCGCCGGGGTGGAAGGCCGTGATCTGGTTGTTGTCGCGGTCGGTCGTGATGTGGCACTGCGCGGTGTGCAGTTCACTGTCGCGGTAGATGAGCGAGGAGTCCGCCCCCCAGCCTTGCACGCGCGCCAGGTAGTCGCTGCCGTCCACACCCAGCGCGGCCAGGATCACCGGCGCGCCGCCGATGGCTTGCAGGTTGTAGGCGATGTTGCCGGCGCAACCGCCGAATTCGCGGCGCAGCGTGGGCACCAGGAACGAGACGTTCAGGATGTGCACCTGGTCGGGCAGGATCTGCTCGGCAAAACGGCCCGGGAAGGTGGTGATGGTGTCGAAGGCGAGGGATCCGCAAATCAGCGCGGGCATGGCATGTCCTTGGGGCGGGGGGGTCAGAAAGTGACGTCGGCCGCCCGCAGGCCGCCTTCAGGGGTAGAACAGCTCGATCGTATAGCCGGCCACGGGTTCGGACGCCGGCACCGTGGCGACTTGCAGCGTGGCCTGCAGCACGACTTCACGGCCGGCTGCCAGGCGGTCCGGCGTGGGGCCGAGTTCGGCCAGGCGCAGCACGCGGCGCGAAATCAGCCGGCCCTGCGTGTCCGTCAAGCTCAGCTCGATGGCGGGCAGGGCCAGGTCGCTGTCGGCCTGGTTGCGCAGGGTCATGGCGAGACGGTACTGGTCGCTGGTCTCCACCCGCGACAGCCCGCTGCTTTGCACCGCCAGCCCGGCCACCAGCCGCGGCGCGCCGATGTCGCAGCGCAGCGCGGCGCAGGCCTGCTCCAGCGCCGGTCGCGTCGATGGCCAGCGTGCGGCAGCCAGGTCGCGGTAGGTGTAGACCACCTGGGCCGCCAGTGCCAGCGCGGCGACAGCGGCACCTGCGCCCAGAGCCAGGCGCACACGCGGCTGGCGCCAGCGCGCTGCTTGTTCAGCGCGACGCACAAAGGACGGCGGCGGCCCGTCTTCGGGCTCGGCGCGGGGGTCGGGCAGGGCGCCTTGTTCGGCGCCAGGCTCGGCCGTGGGCGGGTCGGCGCCGAAGTCGAGTTCTGGCTTGCCGGCGTTGTCGGGTTCGTCGGCCTGGGCATGACGGGCTTCCTCAGACGACAGGGGTGTCACAGGCTGTTCGGACGGCAGCGCGTGCGGCGTCCAGGCTTCGGCGTCGTTGGCCGGCACATCGGCAAGCCCGGTGGTGATGTCGGCAGCGCTAGCCGGCGCAGCCACCAGAGTCTGGCGCTCGGTCTCGGGCAAACGCTGACGGGCGCCGGTGTCCATGTCCACCAGGGTCTCGGGCGCGTTGAAGACCTCGGCGCAGCGGCCGCAGCGCACCCAGCCGTCGGACACACGCAACTGGTCGGGCACGACACGGAACACCGTGCCACAGGCCGGGCACCGCGTGGCCAGGGCGCGGCTGCCAGCCATCACGGGCTGGGCGCGGGCGCGGGTGATGCCGCGTGCATCAGGATCCAGCCGTCCTCCTGGTCGGCCACACGCAGGCTCAGCCAGGGGGCGTAGGCAGCAGTCAGCTCGTCGGCTTGACGATCCAGGATGCCGGCCAGCAGCAGTTGCCCACCCGGCGCCAGGTGGCCGCACAGCAGCGGCGCCAGCAGTTTCAGCGGCGAGGCCAGGATGTTGGCCAGCACCAGGCCGTACGCGCCCTGGGCCAGCGCCGGCAGGCCGGCGTGAAGCTGCACGCCGTTGTGGCGGGCGTTGTCGTTGGTGGCCTGCACGGCGGCGGGGTCGATGTCCACGGCGTCGATGTCCGTGGCACCCACCAGCGCCGCGCCGATGGCCAGGATGCCCGAACCGCAGCCGTAGTCGAGCACGCGCTGCCCGGCCAGGCTGGCGGGCTGTGTGGCCAGCCAGCGCAGGCACATGCGGGTGGTCGGGTGGGTGCCGGTGCCGAACGCCAGGCCCGGGTCCAGCCGCATCACATGCAGCGCACCGGCAGGGGGTTCGTGCCAACTGGGCACGATCCAGAAATCAGGCGTGATCTCAACCGGCGTGAACTGCGACTGCGTGATGCGCACCCAGTCCTGTTCGGGCAGGGGCGCTACGCCTTGCACCTGCAGGCCGGCGGCCCAGGCCTGGGCCAGCAGCCACGCGGCGGCGGCCTGCGCGGCGGCGTCGGTTTCAAACAGCGCACGCAGGTCCGAGCGCTGCCAGCCGGCAGCCGGCTCGGGCATGCCCGGCTCGCCAAACAGCGCGCGCTCGTCGTCGGTGCCGGCGTCGGCGTCTTCGACCGACACCGACAACGCGCCGTGCTCGTCCATCAGCGCGTCAGACACGGGTTCGACCAGCGCGTGCGGGGCGCGCAGGATCAGCTCGTGCATGCAGTCACCGCTTGTGCTGGCTCAGCCAGCCTTCCAGGTAATGGATGGTGGTGCCGCCTTCGATGAATTTGGCGTCCACCATCAGTTGGCGGTGCAGCGCGATGTTGGTGTGTATGCCTTCCACCACCGTCTCCGACAGTGCCGTGCGCATGCGTGCCAGGGCCTGGTTGCGGCTGTCGCCGTGCACGATGATCTTGCCGATCATCGAGTCGTAGTTGGGCGGCACGAAGTAATTGGCGTAGACATGCGAGTCCACCCGCACCCCGGGCCCGCCGGGCGCATGCCACAGCGTGATGCGCCCGGGCGACGGGGTGAACTTGTAGGGGTCCTCGGCGTTGATGCGGCACTGTCGGAGACGGTGGTGGAAGGCAT
>JANOLY010000099.1:0-12188 GCA_031420055.1 Burkholderiales bacterium
GGTGCCCGTGCCAGCGCTGGCAGTCAAGGTCAGGCGCAGGTTGACCAGTGCGGCGCGCGCGGCCACCAGTGTCCCGTCGGCGCTGAAGCGGCAGCCCGTGACGCCGGTGGCCAGGACCGCGGCGCTGCCGCCGACAGGGGGGTTGGGCTGCGCCGCTTGCCAACCGTAACCCTGGTAGCGGGTCAGCGTGCCGGCAGTCAGGTCGCAGCGGTAGGTGACGGGGCTGTCCACCGCCAGCACGCGGTACGGCGCGGCATAGCCGACCACTGGCAGGCCGGCCAGCGAGCTCAGGGTGATGCTGGTGGCACTGCCCGCCGCCGTGGTGGCGCTGCGCCGGTTGGAGCTGGCCTGCTCCAGCGCCGAGGTGCTGGCGGCGTAGGCGTCCGACCCGGTGATACCGGGCCCAAGGTTGTAGAACACCAACCCCTGCGAAGCGCCCAGCGTGAGCGCCGGGCCGACGAGGTCGAAACTGGTGTCCAGCGTGCCGAAATCCAGCGCCCCGCTGCCCGCGGTGGCGTAGCGCGCCCCGCCGGTGGTGGGAATGAGTTCGAGCACCAGGCCCGCGCCGGTGACGCGCACGCTGTTGGGCAGGGCGACGCGCAGGTCGCGCCCGATGCGGCGCAACGACAGGTCGGCATGGTCCACCAGCGTGCTGCGCGCCGCGGTGGACAGGTAGGCCTGCACGGGGCTGACGATGAACATCGACACGATGGCCGCCAGCACGCCGGTGATGGCGATGACGATGACCGATTCGATGAGGGTGAAGCCTCTTTTCATGGCCGCGCTACAAGGAGGCGTTGGGTGCGTAACGGCTGCGGTAGCCGTCCAGCGTGACGCTGGTGCTGCCGGGGCCGGTGACGGTGACGGTGATGCGCAGCGCGTCGCCGCTGCCCGCGCCGATGCCGCCCAGCGCAGCCGCAGCCACGGTGACGCTGGCGTTGTAGCCCGACAGCCCGGCCACGGCCGAGTTGGTGATGTCGGTGATGCCCGTCATCGAGAACCCGTGGTAGTCGTTCACGTGGTCGAACTGCGGCGTGGCGTAGCGGCCCTCGCCGACCTCGGCGCCGATGGCGTCCACCAGCGTGGCGCAGCCGGCGGTGGACGCGGCGGTGCTGACGTTGGCGTCGTCACCGTCGCAGAACGTGAAGGGCATGAGCTGCACTTCTTCGAGCACCGATTCGGCCACCGCCAGGGCCTGCTGGCGCAGCGCGGGGTCGGCGCTGGCCGAGGTGGCCTGCAGGAATACGCGCAACACGCCGGCCAGCGCGGCGCTGACCACCACCATGAAGATCACCAGCTCGATCATGGTCAGCCCACGCACGCGCCGCTTGACCGGGCGGCCTGGGGGGGTGAACGGGGACAAGGGCAGTGACATTCCAACCTCGGGGGTGAACCTCGTCTGATGCTAGGCAGGCGCCGCGTCGGCGAAGCCTCAAGGAAGGCTGCGAAACAGGCCTGTTTCAGTCTCGATCTGGTAGCTGCGCGAGGTGCTGCCCGAGGCCACCGTGACCGGCAGCGCCGCGCCGCTGGAGCTGACGGCGCGGCCCGTGTTGCCGGCGTTGAAGGTGATGCTGCGGCTGCCCCCTTCGCTGATGCAGGGGCTGGTGGCCGCCGGGCAGCTGAGGCTGACGATGGTGGCGCTACCGTCGTAGACGTAGCTGACCCCCGTGCCCGTGATGGTGCCCACCACCACCCGCCGCTGCTGCAGCGCCAGGCGTTGCATGGCCTGGTTCTGCGCCTGCAGCTCATCGCCAAAAGCGCGCAGGCGCCACGCTGTGAGGTCCAGCGCGCGCGGCAATGCAAAGGTGGCCAGCGCGCCCAGGATGAGCACGACCATCACCAGTTCCACCAGCGTGAAACCGGCCTGGGCGCGGTGGCGCCAGGCGGGGGGTGTGGGCGCGAGCATGCGGCCGCGTGTGGGGTCCCGGGCTCTCAGATGCCGGTGGCGGTGAACGGGGCTGTCTTGGTCGACACGGTGTGGGTGACGGTGCAGCTGGCCGTGGTGTCCGCCGCCAGCGCGGCCGGTGTGACGGCGTAGCCCGTGGGCAGACCGCCTTGCATCAGGGCACCGATGTCGTCGCAGTTGTCCACCGACACGCCCGCGGCATTGCCCGCCTTTTTGGCTGCGTAGTTGATGGCCGAGGCCGATGACAACCCCCCTGCGACCCCGTTCACCGCTGCCTGGTTGGCTTCGCCGCTGAGGTCGACGAATCTCGGGATGGCGATGGCCGCCAGGATGCCGATGATGACGATGACCATCACCAACTCGATGAGCGTGAATCCGCGTGCGGCACGTGACATGGTTGCAACCCCTGTGGTGAGTGGTCGGGAGGTGCCGACGCCGCGGGGGCGGGTCAGCTGACGCCGGTGGTCGAGAAAGTGGCCGTCTTGGTCGACGCGGTGTGGGTGAGCGTGCAGCTGACGGTGGCATCCGCGGCGACGACGGCTGCGGTGATGACGTAGCCCGTGGGCAACGCAGCGCCCTGCAGCAACGCGGCCACACCAGAGCAGTTGGCCAGCGCCACACCGCTGGCGTTGCCAGCCTTGCGCGCGGCGTAGTTGATGGCCGCTGCCGACGACAGGGCCCCGGCCACACCGCTGACAGCGGCCTGGTTGGCCTCGCCGCTCAGGTCGACGAACTTCGGAATGGCGATGGCGGCCAGGATACCGATGATGACGATGACCATAACCAGTTCGATCAGCGTGAAACCTCTTTGGATGCGGTGCATGGCTTACCTTTGCAAGGGCTGGGGGGACGGGAGGCGCGGGGCGGCAGACACACCGGACCCCATGACAGGGTTATCGGTGCCCGGCCAGCGGACTTGATCGCGCCCGCACCGCCATTGAGCGTGAAAGAGTTCACGCTCGGCCGCGACCCTTCAACCGCCGCCTTTGGCCGCCTGCCCCAGGTTCCACAAGGGCAGGAAGACGCCCAGGGCCAGCACCAGCACCATGGCGCCGATGACGGTCAGCAACACCGGCTCGATGGCCGAGGACAGGCCCTTGATGGCGAAGTCGGTCTCGCGTTCGTACATCTGGGCGATCTCTATCAGCAGGCTGTCGAGTTCGCCCGTTTCCTCACCCACGGCAATCATCTGCAACACGATGGGTGTGAAGAAGCCCGCCGCGGTGGCGCAGCGCGTGATGCTCTCGCCGCGCTCGACAGCGTCGCGCATCTGCTCGATGCGCTGGCCCATCCAGGCGTTGTCCACGGTCTGCGACACCACCGTCATGGCCCGCGTGATGGGCACGCCGCTGCGCGAGGCCATGGCAAAACTGCGCGCAAACCGCGCCAGCGTGGCCTTCATGATGATGGGCCCGGCAATGGGCAGGCGCAGCTTGAGTCGGTCCCACTTGTAGCGCCCGGTGGGCGTGGCGACGTAGGCCCGTACACCCCAGGCCCCGCCCACGCCGGCGGCCAGCAACAAGGGCCACCAACGCACCGTGAAGCTTGAGAAGCCCAGCAGCACGCGGGTCATCAAGGGCAGCTCGGCCTTGAAGCCGGCAAACACGTTGGCGAAGGTGGGGATGACAAACACGTTGACCACCACCAGGGCGATGGCGATGGCCACCAGCACCATGCTCGGGTAGCGCAGCGCCTGCTTCACGCGGGCACGCACGTCGAGCTCGAACTCCAGGTGCGAGGCCAGTCGCTCGAACGACTCGGTGAGCCGGCCCGTCATCTCGCCGACCCGGATCATGGCCAGGTAGAAGCCGTCGAACACCGCCGGGTGGCGTGCCATGGCGGTGGCCAGTTCGCGCCCCTGGTCCAGGCTGGCGCGCAGGTCGGCCAGCAGCGCCACCAAAGCGGCCTTGGGTGTGGACGCCTGCAGGCCGGCCAGCGCGCGCAGTATCGGCACACCGGCGCGCTGCAGCGTGAACATCTGGCGCGAGAACAGCAGCACGTCTTCGGTGCTGACCGGCGCAGCGCGCAAGGCCTGCCAGGCATTGCCGGTGGCCGCGCCGATGACATGCGCCTTGGCCGCAATGGCCACCGGCGACACGCCTGTGGCCAGCAACTGGTCGGCCACGGCGGCGTCGTCGTCGGCGTCGATCACGCCTTCGACCAGTTCGCCGCGGGCGTTTCGGCCCTTCCAGGTGAAGCTGCTCAATCGAGCACCCCGTGTCCCGGGGCTGGCGTGCTCATTCCACGTCCGTCGCCAGCCGCATCGCCTCGGCCACCGAGGTGCGGCCCGCGCGCACCAGGTCCAGCGCGCGGTGCGCCATGGTCTTGCCGCGCATGCGTTGGCGGGCCAGCTGGGTGAAGGTGCCGGGGTCGGACTGGGTGGCCGCGGCCGCGAGCGCGCCGTCCATCTCCAGCATCTCGTACACGCCGATGCGGCCGCTGTAGCCGGTGCCGTTGCAGGTGGAGCAGCCGCGCCCGCGCACGGTGCGCACCTGGGCGGCGGCGTCACCCACCAGCGATGTCAACCAGCCGGCTTCCTGTGGCGTGGGCGCGTGCGGCTCGGCGCAGTTGTCGCACGTGGTGCGCACCAACCGCTGGGCGATGACGGCCTGCAGCGAGCTGGCCACCATGAAGGGCGGCACGCCCATGTCGAGCAGCCGGAAGGGAGCGCTCAGCGCGTCGCGGGTGTGCAGCGACGACAGCACCAGGTGCCCGGTGATGGCCGCGCGCAGGCCGATCGCGGCGGTTTCGGGGTCGCGTATTTCGCCCAGCAAGATGACATCCGGGTCCTGCCGCAGCGTGGCGCGCAGCACGCGGGCGAAGGTGAAGTCGATCTTTTCGTTGACCTGCACCTGTGTCAGCCCGGGCAGGCGGTACTCGATGGGGTCTTCGACGGTGATGACCTTGAGCTGCTCGGCGTCGATCTCGGACAGCGCCGCGTACAGCGTGGTCGTCTTGCCCGATCCCGTGGGCCCGGTAACGAGCACCATGCCCGCGCTGCGGCCCAGAATCTCGCGAAAGCGCAGCAGCATGTCCCGTGGCATGCCGATCTCGTCGAGCCGGCGCAGCGAATCGCCCCGGCCCAGCAGCCGCATCACCACCGATTCGCCGTACTGCGAGGGCAGGGTGGACAGCCGCACGTCCAGCGTGCGTTCGCGCAGCCGCAAGCTGAAACGGCCGTCTTGCGGCAGGCGTTTTTCGGAGATGTCCAGCCCGGCCATCAGCTTCAGCCGCTGCGCCAGCGCTGCGGCGATGCGCTTGTCGGCGGTGGTCTGGGTTTGCAGCAGGCCGTCGACGCGGCTGCGGATGAGCAGGCCGCCTTCCTGGGGTTCGAGGTGCACATCAGACGCGCCCACCTGCACGGCGTCTTCAAACACACTTTGCAGCAAGCGCACCACGGGTGCGCCTTCCTGGCCCACGCTGGCTTCCAGCGCGCCGAAGTCCACGGCGTCGCCAACGTCCTTCTCCAACTGCTTGGCCAGGCCGGAGATTTCTTCGGTGCGCCGGTAGTGGCGGTCCAGCACCGGCGCGAGCTGGCTTTCGGGCACCACGGCGACGCGGATGGGGCGCTTGAGCACGCGCGTCAGCTCGTCGTAGGCGGCCAGGTCCAGCGGATCGACAAATCCCACCAGCAGTTGTTCGCCCTTGTCTTCCAGCACCACCACGCGGTGGCGCCGTGCGGGTGACTCGGCCAGCAGGCGCACGGTTTCGCTCTTCAGCGGAAAACTCTTCAGGTTGACCACCGGCGCGCGCAACTGCCGCGCCAGGCCGTGGGCCACGGCTTCTTCGGTGACGATGCCGGCCTCGATCAGCAGCCGGCCCAGGCGCTTGCCCGTGCCGCGCTGCTGCGCCAGGGCGGTGGTCAGTTGCTCGGGCGTGACCAGGTTCTGCTGCACCAGCACGTCGCCCAGGCGAAGCTTTTCACGCCGCGGTGTGCTGGGCGTGGCCTCGGCCGAGGCGACTGCGGGCCTGGCAGCCGGTAGGGTGATTTGCTGGGGGTCACTGAGCATGGCGGTGCCGGCGGCGCGTTCGAGTCCGCCGGCCATGCGCCATCGTAGGAAGCCCTGGCCGCGGCCAGGCGGCAAAAAGGGCGGTCAAAACCGCCCTTCTCAAGCGGCGGCCGCAGCCGGCAGCAATTCCCGCCGCGCTTGCATGATCACCGAGCGCGCCGACGACAGCGCCAGCAAGCCCATCACCGTGGCTACGGCCAGGTCGGGCCAGGCGCTGCCGGTGCCAAACACGCCCAAGGCCGCGGCCACCACCGCCAGGTTGCCCAGGGCGTCGTTGCGGCTGCACAGCCACACCGAGCGCATGTTGGCGTCGCCCTCGCGCCAGGCGTAGAGCATCAGCGTCACCACCACGTTGGCCACCAGGGCCAGGCTGCCGATGACCCCCATGGTCAGCGCGTGGGGCGCGGCACCCTGCGTGGCGGCCCAGGCCGCCTGGGCCAGCACCGCCACACCAAAGAGGCCCATGCTCAGGCCCTTGAGCAGTGCAGCGCGCGCGCGCCACTGCAGCGCCATGCCCAGCACCAGCAGCGACACGCCGTAGTTGGCCGCATCGCCAAAGAAGTCCACCGCGTCGGCCAGCAGCGACACCGAATCGGCCTTCAAGCCGGCCACCACCTCCACGACAAACATCGCCAGGTTGATGCCCAGCGCCCACCACAGCACGCGCCGGTAGCGCGGGCTTTGTGGGCCGGGCGAGGCGGGGGCGCAGCCGTGGCCGTGGCCGTCGTTGCAGGAATCGCTCATGTTCAGTCTCCGTGCCTCAGCGCGCCACACCCATCGCCAAGTCGGGCAGGATCATCACCACCTGCGGGAACACGGTGATGATGGCAATGCACAGCACCAGGCAGGCGAAGAACGGCAGTGCCGCCTTGGCAATCACGTTGCTGTCCTTGCCGGTCATGTTCTGCAGCACGAACAGGTTGAAGCCCACCGGCGGCGTGACCTCGGCAATCTCCACCAGCAGCACGATGAAGATGCCGAACCAGACCAGATCAAAACCCGCTTTTTGCACCATGGGCAGCACCACGGCGCTGGTCAGCACGATCATGCTGATGCCGTCGAGTGCCGTGCCCAGCACCAGGTAGACCGCGACCAGCACCAGGATCAGCGTGTAGGGGCTCAGGTTCATGGCCGCGACCCATTCGGCCAGTTCGCGCGGCACGCCGGTGAAGGCCATGGTCTTGGACAAGAAGGCCGCGCCGGCCAGGATGAACATGATCATGCAGCTCATGCGCGTGGCGCCCATCAGCCCGTCGCGGAAGTTGGACCAGTTCAGAGAACCCCCGGCCGCGGCAATCGCCAGCGCGCCCAGCACACCCCAGGCCGCGCACTCGGTGGCCGTGGCCCAGCCGGCCACCAGCACCCAGACGATGAACAGGATCAGCAAGCCGCAGGGAATGAGGCTGGCCGAGCGCCGAATCTTCTCGAACAGCGATGTGGGCGCCTCGGCCGCCGGCACGCGATGCGGGTGGCGCAGACTCCACCAGCCGATGTAGAGCGAGAACAAGCCCATCAGCACCGCCGCGGGCAGGAAGCCGGCCAGGAACAAGCGGATCACCGACACGTCGGCAGCCACGGCGTAGACCACCATGGTGATGGACGGCGGGATCAAGATGCCCAGGCCACCGGCCGCGGCCAGCGCGCCGATGGCCAGGTCTTCGTCGTAGCCGCGCCGCTTCAGTTCAGGCAAGGCCACCTTGGCGATGGTGGCGCAGGTGGCCGCTGATGAACCCGACACCGAGCCGAAGATGCCGCAGCCCAGGATGGTGGTGTGCATCAACCGCCCCGGCACGCGGTTCAGCCAGGGCGCCAGGCCGCTGAACATCTGCGCCGACAGCTGGGTGCGGAACAAGATCTCGCCCATCCAGATGAACAGCGGCAGCGCGGCCAGCTCCCAGCTGGCGGTGGTCTCCCAGAACGCCGTGAACAGGTTCTTGCCTGGCAGCGTGGTGGTGAACAGCGCCTGCCCCACCCAGCCCACCATGGCCAGGGCCATGGCGATCCAGACCCCGCCCGAAAGCAGCAGCAACAGGATGAGCAGCAGCAGGCCGCCGATGGCCACGACGCTCACAAGTCCTCCGAAAAATCGCCGCGCGCGTGGCGCTCTTGCACCAACCGCTCGTAGGTGGGCATGCCCCCGCGCAGCACGATCACCAGTTCATCCACCACGGCCAGCAAGAACAGCAGCGCGCCGAAGACAAAGCTCAGCTGCGGGATCCACATGGGAATGGCCACCATGTTGTTGGCGATGTCGTTGAACTGCCAGCTTTCCAGCGTGTAGCGCGCCGCCCACCAGGCCAGGTAGCCGATGCCTGCGCTGGCCAACGCCAGTGCGGCGATCTCGAAGCGGCGCTTCATGGGCGGCGACAAGCGCTCCAGCAGCAGCGTGACGCGCACGAAGTCGCCGTTCTTGAAGGCGTGCGCCATGCCCATGAAAGCGGCTGCGGCGCACAGCCAGGACACCACGTCGTTGACCCAGCCCACGCGCCACTCGAACACGCGGCCCAGCGACGCGCCAATCATCAGCACGAAGATCGCCGCCACGGTGGTGGCAGCCAGCGCCGCCGCGCCGTCGAACAAGAAGTCCAGCGTGCGGCGCATGGCGGGGGCTTCAGCGGTTGAAGGCGTCGACGAGTTGCTTGCCCTCAGGCCCGGCCTTCTCCAGCCATTCCTTGAGCATGGTGTCGCCCACCTTCTTCATGTCGGCTTTCAGCGCTGCCGAGGGCGGCAGCACCTGCATGCCATTGGCCTTGAGCTTTTCGAGCGACTCGACGTTGACGCGCTTGCTGGCGGCCAGGCCGCGCACTTCGGCGTCGGCCGCGGCCTTCATCAGCGCGGCCTTGGTGGCGGCGTCCAGCGCATCAAAGGCAGCCTTGTTGACGATGACGGCGTTCTTGGGCAACCAGGCCTGGGTGTCGTAATAGAACTTCAGGTGCTCGAAGAGCTTGCTGTCCACGCCCGTGGAGCCGCTGGTCATGGTGCTTTCGACGACACCCGTGGCCAGCGCCTGCGACAGCTCTGCCGCCTGCACGGTGATCGGCTGCGCACCCACCAGTTCGGCGATGCGCGCCGTGGCCGGGCTGTAAGCGCGCCACTTGATGCCTTTCAGGTCGGCCGCGCTGGCCAGCGGCTTCTTGCTGTGGATGCCCTGCGGCGGCCAGGGCACGCTGTACAGCAGCATCAAGCCCTGCTCGCCCAGCTTCTTGTCCATCAGCGGCTTTTGCGCGCGGTACAGCTTCATGGCCTCGTCGTAGCTGTCGGCCAGGAAGGGCAGGCCGTCGGCAGCGTAGATGGGCCATTCATTGGCCAGGTTGGCCAGCAGCACCTCGCCGATCTGCGCCTGCCCGCCTTGCACGGCGCGCTTGATCTCAGGCGCCTTGAACAGCGAGGCGCCAGCGTGGACCGTGATCTTGAGCTTGCCGGCGGTGGCACGGTCGACATCGGCCGCGAACTCCGTCAGGTTGACACTGTGGAAGTTGGTGGCCGGGTAGGCGGCGGGCAGGTCCCACTTGGTTTGGGCGTGGGCGGATGCTGCAAGGGCCAGTGCAGCGGCGGCAAACAGCAGGGGGAGGATAGGTCGCATGTTCACTCCGGGTGGTTGACAAGTTGGGAACGGGGTGAGCGCTAGCATAGAGCGTGCCCAGTCACTGCCTGACAGGGGCTTCCCCGAACGAGGATCAAGGCCGATGACAAGCGAATCCCCACGCTGCCAGTTCTGGATCGACCGCGGCGGCACCTTCACCGACGTGGTCGGCCGCGACGGCCACGGCGCGCTGCACACGCTCAAGCTGCTGAGCGAAAACCCCGAGCACGAGACAAGCAGTTATCGCGACGCTGCCGTCGAGGGCATACGCCGCCTGCTCGGCCTGGCGCCAGGCCAGGCCATCACGCCCGAGCAAGTCGACTGCGTGAAGATGGGCACCACGGTGGCCACCAACGCGCTGCTTGAACGCAAGGGCGACCGCACCCTGCTCGTCACCACACAGGGTTTCCGCGACGCGCTGCGCATTGCCTACCAGGCGCGGCCGCGTTTGTTCGACCGCCACATCGTGCTGCCTGAAATGCTGTACGAACGGGTGGTTGAAGCGCAAGAGCGGGTTGGCGCGCATGGCGAGCTGCTGTTGCCGCTGGACGTGGCGGCGCTGCGCAGCGAGTTGCAGGCCGCCTATGACGGCGGCATCCGCGCCTGTGCCATCGTCTTCATGCACGGCTACCGCTACACGGCGCACGAACAAGCCGCCGCCACGCTGGCACGCGCAATCGGCTACACGCAGGTGAGCGCCAGCCACGAGGTCAGTCCGCTGATGAAGCTGGTTTCGCGCGGCGACACCACTGTTGTGGACGCCTACCTGTCACCCATCCTGCGCCGTTATGTCGAGCAGGTGGCAGCGCAAATGCCGGGCGTGCGTTTGTTCTTCATGCAAAGCAGTGGCGGCCTGACCGAAGCCCACCACTTCCAGGGCAAGGACGCCATCCTCTCCGGCCCGGCCGGCGGCATCGTGGGCATGGTGCGCACGGCGGTGGCCGCCGGCCACCACAAGGTCATCGGCTTCGACATGGGCGGCACCAGTACCGACGTGAGCCACTACGCCGGGGCCTTCGAACGCGCGTTTGAGACGCAAGTGGCGGGGGTGCGCATGCGCGCGCCCATGCTGAGCATCCACACTGTGGCGGCCGGCGGTGGCAGCATCCTGGGCTTCGATGGCGCGCGGCTGCGCGTGGGCCCCGAGAGCGCGGGCGCCAACCCCGGCCCGGCAAGCTACCGCCGCGGCGGGCCGCTGGCCACCACCGACGCCAACGTGCTGCTGGGCAAGATCCAGCCGGCGCACTTCCCGCGTGTGTTTGGCCCCGGCGCCAACGAGCCGCTGGACCGCGACAGCGTGGCCGCCCAGTTCAGCGCCCTGGCGCAGCGTGTGCAGCAGGCCACAGGGCGCGCCACCACGCCCGAATCGCTGGCTGAAGGCTTCTTGCAGATTGCCGTGCAGAACATGGCCAACGCCATCAAGCGCATCAGCGTGGCACGCGGCTACGACGTGACGCAATACACGCTGCAATGCTTCGGCGGCGCGGGCGGCCAGCACGCCTGCCTGGTGGCCGATGCGCTGGGCATGAGCCGCGTTTTTGTGCACCCGCTGGCGGGTGTGCTCAGTGCTTACGGCATGGGCCTGGCCGACCAGATTGCCATGCGCGAGGCCAGCGTCGAGCTGCCGCTGGACGAAGCCGGCCTGGCCACCGCGCAGGCGCGCCTGGCGCAGCTGGGCGACGCTGCGCGCGACGAGGTGGCCAGCCAGGGCGTGGCGTTTGACGCTATCGAGCTGCGCGGTAACGTGCACGTGCGCTACCAGGGCACGGACACCGCGCTGGTGGTGCCTTGCGCCGACATGGCGCAGATACGCGCCGACTTCGAGGCCGGCTACCGCCAGCGCTTCGCGTTCCTGATGCAGGGCCGCATGTTGGTGATCGAGGCCGTGTCCGTCGAAGCCGTGGGCGCCGGTGAGCGTTTTGACGCCGCGCCGCAGGGCGACGAGCCGCCGGCCTACACGCCGCAGCCCGAGGCGCGGGTGCGCATGCACAGCGGCGCTTGGCAAGACGCGGGCCTGTACGTGCGTGATGCACTGCGCGCCGGGGCCACCATCACCGGCCCGGCCATCGTGGCCGAGAAGAACGCCACCACCGTGGTCGAGCCCGGCTGGCAGGCCACGCTCACCGCCGCCGGCCCCATCGAGCTGCAGCGTGTGGTGCCGCGCAGCACCCAGCACGCCATCGGCACCGACGCCGACCCGGTGATGCTGGAGGTCTTCAACAACCTGTTCATGAACATTGCCGAGCAGATGGGCCTGCGGCTGCAGAACACCGCCTACAGCGTGAACATCAAAGAGCGGCTGGACTTCAGTTGTGCGCTGTTCAGCACTGAGGGCGAGCTCATCGCCAACGCGCCGCACATGCCGGTGCATCTGGGCAGCATGAGCGAGTCGATCAAGACCGTGATCGAACGCAACCCGGCCATGCAGCCGGGCGACGTGTATGTGTTGAACGACCCCTACCACGGCGGCACGCACTTGCCGGATGTGACGGTGGTGACGCCGGTGTATCTGGACGATGACCCCGGCGCGCCCAGCTTCTACGTGGCCAGCCGCGGCCACCATGCCGACATCGGCGGCAGCACACCGGGCAGCATGCCGCCCTTCAGCAAGACCATTGCCGAAGAAGGCGTGCTGTTCGATAACTTCCTGCTCGTGCGCGGTGGTGTGATGCGCGAAGCCGAATTGATG
>JANOLY010000100.1:0-3187 GCA_031420055.1 Burkholderiales bacterium
GCGCGACCCCGGCACGCAGCCGCGCATGCTCTTCTTTCTGGAGCATTCGATCCAGGACGCGAGCCTCACCCGATCAGGCGAGCGCCGAATCGTCTCCCGGCGGATGTTGTACGTCGAACTGGCTGCCGATGGCGCCATGCGCCACATCCAGTACGCGCCCTATCTGGACTACCGCCCGCTGGCCGATGGCGAACCCGGCGTCGATGCCATTCTGGGCCGGCCCGAATGCGCCTGGATCAGCCGCGACGTGGAGCAGAAGGCACTGGGCCACGCCGTGGCGAATGTGGTGCCCCAGCACCTGGCCGAGGTCAGGGGAGGCAAGCTTGCGCTCATCGCCAAGACTGAAGCCGCCGTGAAGGACAGGCTCACCAAGGAGATCACCTATTGGGACCACCGGGCAGAGCAACTGAAGCTGCAAGAGCACGCCGGCAAGCCCAACGCCCGATTGAACTCGGGCGAGGCGCGCAAGCGGGCAGACCTGCTGCAAGGTCGGCTGGAAAAGAGGCTGCAGGACCTGAAGCTCGAAACACAGATATCGCCCTTGCCGCCCGTCGTGCTGGGTGGGCTGTTGGTGGTGCCGATGGGCCTGATCGCAGCATTCGCGGGGCCGGGCGCCACAACCTCGACCACCCCGGTCGACACCCAAGCCAGCGCCGCCAGAGCACGCGCCGTCATCATGGAGATCGAGCGAAGCCTGGGCTTCGATCCGACCGACCGTGAGTTAGAGAAGCTCGGCTACGACATCGAAAGCCGCGTGCCCGGCACGGGCAAGCTGCGCTTCATCGAAGTGAAGGGGCGGATCAGTGGGGCGGGGACGATCACGGTCACGAAGAATGAGATTCTGTATTCGCTCAACAAGCCAGACGACTTCATCCTGGCCATCGTCGAATTCACGGGCGACGAAACGCACCGCGCACACTACCTTCGCCAGCCCTTTCAGCGCGAGCCCGACTTCGGCGTGACGAGCGTGAACTACGATCTCGCTGAGATCATCGCCCGGGCCGGAAAACCGCAGTGACGCTGCGGCTGGCCCGGCAGGAGACCGAACCATGGCCAAAGCCAACCTGCTAAACACCAGTACGTCCACGTTCCTCGAGCTGATAGGCAATGGGCGCCTCTTCAAGGTGCCGCCCTATCAGCGCGACTACTCGTGGACCGAGGAGCAGTGGGAAGACCTCTGGACCGACATCGTCGATCTGGCCGATCGGCCCGACGACACCCACTACATGGGCGCGCTCGTCGTCGAAGGGCGGTCCGACCGCGAGTTCGCGGTCATCGACGGCCAGCAACGCATTGCCACCTTGAGCCTGCTGGCGCTGGCCGTTATCGGCAGGCTGCTGGCCTTGGCCGAAGCCGGCGTTGACGTGCAGGACAACCGCCTGCGCGCCGCCGCACTGCGCGCGCGTTTCATCGGCGAGAAGGATCCGGCCTCGCTGGTGGAAGCGAGCAAGCTCACGCTCAACGAAACCGACAACGCCTTCTACCAGGACTATCTGGTCCAGCTCCGAAGCCCGTTGAATGCGCGCGGCCTGCCCAAGTCCAACCGCCTGCTGTGGGAGTGCTTCTGCTACTTCAGGCGCCAGGTCGAGGACTGGTCGACGGGCCAGCCAGACGGAGCGCGGCTCGCCCGCCTGCTGTCTGAAACCGCCGGCCGTCAGTTGATGTTCATCCGCATCGCGGTGGACGACGAGTTGAACGCCTACACCGTCTTCGAGACACTCAACGCGCGCGGGCTTGAACTCTCGGCCACCGACCTGCTCAAGAACTACCTGTTCTCACGCCTGCGGACTCCCGCCGACCTGCAGGCGCTGCAGCGCCGCTGGCAGGCGCTGATGGCCACCGTGCGCCAGGAGCGCTTCCCGGAATTCCTGCGCTACCACCTGCAGTGCGAGTTACGGCGTGTGCGCAGTCAGCGGCTGTTCAAGCTGGTGCGTGAGCGCGTGCATAGCGGCGAGGACGTGTTTACCCTGATGGATGCACTCGAACGGCGAGCAGAGGTCTTTGCCGCATTGTTCGACCCCCAACACGCTTACTGGATCGATCGACGCGACAGCGGCGTTCATGTGAGAGAGCTCAACGTGCTGCGCGTCCGGCAGATGACCCCGTTGGTATTTGCCGCGTGGGAGCGCTTGGACCCAGGCGACTTCGCACGCGTGCTCAAACTGCTGGCGGTGGTCCTGTTCCGTTACAGCGCCGTCAGCGGCCTGAACACCAATGCCCTGGAGTCGGTGTTCCATGAGGCAGCCAAGGGGCTGCTGGAGGGGCAACTGCGCACGCCAGCGGATGTCTTCGGGGCCTTGCGCGGGATCTACGTAGACGACGAGCGCTTCGAGCTGGACTTTGCCCGCCTGGTCCCTGACGACGCCGGCCAGGGCAAGAAGCTCATTCGCTACATCCTGGCTCGGCTGGAGGCCGACGCATCGGGCCGCGCTTGCGACCCTGACGCGGACCCGGGCACTGTGGAACACATCCTGCCGGAAAACCCGTCCGCGGCGTGGGAGGCCGACTTCCCGCGCGAATCGTGGGCGGGCGCTATCGACCGACTGGGCAACCTCACATGGCTGGAGCCTGCGCTGAACCGCCAAGTTGGCAACGCCGACTTCCCCACCAAGCGCGAGGCCTACAGGCAGAGCCGCTACCAACTCAGCAACGGGTTGCCCGACTCGGCCGGTGAAGAGTGGACGCCGGCTCGACTGGATGCGCGCCAAGCGCAGATGGCGCGGCGTGCCGTCCACCTGTGGCGTGCCGACTTCGCCTGATCAAGAACGCAGGACATGCACAAGAAGAAACTGATCGAAGTCGCCCTGCCGCTGGAAGCCATCAATAAGGCCAGCGCACGCGAGAAGTCGATCCGCCATGGCCACCCGAGCACGCTGCATTTGTGGTGGGCGCGGCGGCCGCTGGCGGCGGCCCGGGCGGTGATCTTTTCGCAGATGGTGGACGACCCGTCGGGCTATGTGGACGTGCTGCGGGCCGACCCGAAGTTGCGCAAGTTGGCCGAGACCGCGCTCAAGGCCCGTTTGAAGCTCTGGCAAGAAGCGAAGACCCTCGCCGACAAGGCCAAGGGAACCACGCTTTCCGTCCCGGAGCCGGGCCCGCCACCGACGCTCGACGACCTGCTGGCCGACCATGAGCGGCAGCGGCTGTTCCGCATCATCGAGGAATTGGTGAAGTGGGAGAACACCAC
>JANOLY010000101.1:0-3279 GCA_031420055.1 Burkholderiales bacterium
GCGCGTGAGCCTCTTTGCGCAGGAGCTGCGCACGCCACAGCCTGTCAGCACGAAACGGCTGGACAAGGCCTGGGCGCAGCTGGCTGGCTGATCCGGCTTGCACAAATCGCAATGACAATGATTCGCATTTACAATATGATCCGGTCCATTCACTTCTGCCAGGACCTGACCATGTCCCTGCCTCTGCACACCCGCCTGCGTACCCTGGCCGCTGTCGCGCTGGCGACCGTGAGCTTGACGGCCCCGCTGGCCCATGCGCAAGACGCCGTGCTCAACCTGTACTCCGCCCGCCACTACCAGACCGACGAAGCGCTCTACACCAACTTCACCCAGGCCACGGGCATACGCATCAACCGCGTCGAGGCCGACGACGCCGGCATCCTGGCGCGCTTGAAGGCCGAAGGCGCGTCCAGCCCGGCCGACGTGATCCTGCTGGTCGACGCGGCCCGGCTGTGGCGGGGTGAACAGGACGGTCTGTTCCAGCCGGTGAAGTCGACGGTGCTGGAGCAGCGCATACCGCCCCAGCTGCGCGGCGCCGACACCGGTGCAGGCGCACAGTGGTTTGGCGTCTCCACGCGGGCGCGTGTGCTGGTGTACGACAAGGCGCGCGTCAAGCCGGCTGATGTCGACAGCTACGACAAGCTGGCCGCACCGGTGCTGAAGGGCCTGGTGTGCACGCGTTCGGGATCGCACCCCTACAACCTCAGCCTGATCGGCTCGCAGCTCGAACACCTGGGACCGCAGCGCACCGAGGCCTGGCTGAAGGGCTTGGTGGACAACCTGGCGCGTGCACCCAAGGGCGGCGACACCGACCAGATCATGGGCGTGGCCTCGGGCGAATGCGCCGTGGCCATCACCAACACCTACTACCTTGCGCGCTTGATGCGTTCCACCAAGCCGGCCGACCAGGCGGCCATGGACAAGCTGGCGGTGATGTTCCCCAACCAGTCCAGCTGGGGCACGCATGTCAACATCTCGGGCGCGGCCGTTGCCCGCAATGCCAGGAACCGCGCCGCCGCCGTTCGCTTCCTGGAATACCTGGCCAGCGATGCCGCCCAGGCCATGCTGGCCGACGGCAACAATGAATACCCCGCCGTGCCCACGGTCAAGACCAACAACCCCGTGCTGGCCCGTATGGGCGCCTTCAAGGCCGAGACGGTGCCCATCAACAAGGTGGGCGCCAACACGGCCCAGGTGCAGCAGATGCTGGACCGCGTCGGTTTCAAGTAGGCATTGCGGCTTTGCTGGCGACTGCGAAGGACGTTCAGGGCCGCAGCAGTGCCAGCGCGCGGTCCATGCCGCCGCTGACGATGGACAGCATGGCTTGCTCCTGCACGGCAGGCTTGGGGTGAAAGGCGATGGACAGGCCCGCGGCCAGCATCATGGGCAGGTCGTTGGCGCCGTCACCCACGGCGATGGCCTGCTTGGGCGCTATGCCCATTAGCTCGCACACTTCCAACAACACGCGCTTCTTCTCGGCCCCATCGACGATGTCGCCCCAGGGCCGCTGCAGCACGGTGCCGGTGAGCTTGCCGTCGGCCAGCCCCAGGGTGTTGGCGCGCGCAAAGTCCAGCCCCAGGCGGGCACGCACGCGTTCGCTGAAGAACGTGAAGCCGCCCGACACCAGCAGCGTCTTCAGTCCCGCCTGCTGGCAGGCGCGCACGAAGGCTTCCACGCCCGGGTTCAGGCGCAGGCGTTCGTCGAACACCTGCTGCAAGGCGCTTTGCGGCACGCCCGCCAGCAGCGCGACACGGCGGCGCAGGCTTTCCTTGTAGTCGGCGATCTCGCCGCGCATGGCCGCTTCGGTGATGGCCGCCACCTCGGCCTTGCGGCCCACGGCATCGGCAATTTCGTCCACGCATTCGATGTTGATGAGCGTGCTGTCCATGTCGAAGGCGACGAGCTTGAAGTCGGCCAGGCGCAGCGGCGGCGTGAAGCCGCGGATGAAGAGGCCGGGCTCGAATTCGTGGGCAGTCATGGCGTGCGTCAACCCACCACCACAGGCGGCAGGCTCGTGTTGCCGGTGCAGAAAGTGCCGATCACTCTGGAAACCAGCTCTCGACGACGAGACCGGGAACGCGGTTGAAGTGGCGCACGTTGCGTGTGACCTCCGAGGCGCAGCGCTGCTCGGGGCGAAGGGCATGCAAGGCGCGCATGACTGCAAGCGAGGGCTGGCGGCGCAGTACCTCACTCAGGACGTTGGTGTCCAGCAGCACCAAGGCAGTTGCGGCCCGCTCAGGCCGTCTTGCGACGCGGTGCGCGTGCCGGCAGGTCCGGCGCCGGGAACAGGCGTACCTGCCCGCTGAGGCGACTGTGGCGAATCTCGTCCAACGCTTTGAAGAATTCGTGGTCGTCTTCGATGCCGTTCGGGTTGACGTAGCTGCCGTCTGGCTGGCGCACCAGTGTGGCCAGATAAGCGCTCCACGCATCTGGCGGCGGCTCTGCGCGCCGTTGCGGCGCGGCAGTGATCTTGCCCTCAAGATTTTCTGAAATGACCTCGGCCACCAGCTCGCGCAAGGGCCGTCCTTGCTGCGCAGCGGCAGCCTTGGCACGGCGCAGCAGCGGTTCAGGCAGATCGAAGCTGGTCTTCATGGGTCAGGAGTATTTACAGCTTTCGTCAGCGAGTCAATGTGCACGGCGACGCAGCGGCCTGGTGCCTCAATTCGCTGCAACAGTCTTCGGCGGCCCCAACGCCTTGAACAAATCACGCAGGTAGTGCGCGCGGTCGGCCGGCGCGCTGATCTCGCGATCCACACGCAGCTTGTCGTTGCCCACCAGCTTGATGGCGCGGTTCTTCTGCACCAGCTCGACGATGCGCTGCGCGTCGATGGGCGCTTGCGCGCGGAAGGTGATGTTCATCAGCTTGGGGCCGGCGTCGATCTTCATCACGCCGTAGGACTTGGCCAGCACGCGCAGGCGGTGGGTGTCGAACAGCGTCTGGCCCTGCGGCGGCAGTTTGCCGAATCGGTCGGTCACTTCTTCGAGCAAGGCGTCGATGGCCGCGGGCTTGTCGGCCGTGGCCAGGCGCTTGTACAGGCTCAGGCGCACCTGCACGTCGCCGCAGTAGGCATCCGGCAGCAGGGCCGGGGCGTGCAGGTTGATCTCGGTGGTGACGCTCAAGGGGCCCAGCAGGTCGGGCTCGCGCCCGGCGCGCAGGGCACTCACGGCCTCGGAGAGCATGTCGTTGTAGAGCTGGAAGCCGATCTCCATCATGTTGCCGCTCTGGTTCTCGCCCAGCACCTCGCCGGCGCCGCGGATCTCGAGGTCGTGCATGGCCAG
>JANOLY010000102.1:0-3127 GCA_031420055.1 Burkholderiales bacterium
CACGCGCCGACGGCCAGGCCGCAAGCCGCACCGCGGCGGGCGGCGAATTCCTGACCTTCCGCCTGGGCGAGGAGGAATACGGCATCGACATCCTGCGCGTGCAGGAAATCCGCTCCTACGAGCAGCCCACGCGCATCGCCAATGCGCCGGCCTTCATCAAGGGCGTGGTCAACCTGCGTGGCGTCATCGTGCCCATCATCGACCTGCGCGTGAAGCTGGGCTGCGAGACGGTGGAATACAACGGCTTCACGGTGGTGGTGGTGCTCAACGTGCGCGGCCGCGTCGTCGGCGCGGTGGTCGACTCCGTCTCCGACGTGCTGCAACTGGGCAGCGAAGGCATCAAGCCCGCGCCGGAGCTGGCCTCGTCGGTCGACTCGGCCTACATCACCGGCATCGGCACCATCAAGACCGGCCAAGGCGACGACCAGAGCGAACGCATGCTGATCCTGATGGACATCGAAGCGCTGATGAGCAGCGCCGACGTGGGCTTGATCGACGCCTGAGCCTGGCGCGGCCGGCGCCGCGGCCCTACACCGCCCCGGCGCGGCGCAGCGTCTCGATCACCGGCCTGCGCAGCACCTCGCGCAAGCCCCACCAGCCCGCACCCAGCGCCAGCACGGCGCCGGCTGCAGCGCCGGCCAGCGGCACCCACCACACGGGCTGCCAGGCGAACTCAAACACATAGCGCGCCAGCAGCCAGCCCACCGCCAGCGCGGCGACTGAGGCTAGCAGCCCCGCCAGCGCGCCCACGCCCAGCAGCTCGGCACGCTGCACCTGGGCCAGCAAGCGCCCCCCCGCGCCCAGCGCCCGCATGATGGCGAATTCGCGCGAGCGCGCCTCGCGCGTGGCGCTCACGGCCGCGAACAACACCACCAGCCCGGCCACCAAGGTGAAGCCGAAGAGGAACTCCACCGCGCGTATCACCTGGTCCAGCACGCGCTGCACCTGCGCGATGGAGGCCGACACATCGATGTTGGTGATGTTGGGGAAGTCGCGGCTCAGTCGGTTGTCAAAGCCGGCCACGGCGGGCGCCTTGAACGCGCTGATGAAGGTGACGGGCAGGTCGGTCATCTCGGCGACCGGGAAGATGACAAAGAAATTCACGCGCATCGAGCCCCAGTCCACCGTGCGCAGGCTGGTGATGCGGCTCTCCTTGAGCTGCCCGCCGATGTCAAAGCGCAGCGTGTCGCCCAGCTTCAGCCCCAGCTGCAGGGCCAGGCCGTCTTCGACCGACAGGCCATCAGCCTCGTTGGCCACCCAGCGCCCGGCCACGACCTGGTTGTGATCGGGATTGGCCGCACTGTGGCTGAGGTTGAACTCGCGCTCCACCAGGCGCGCGGCGCGCTCGTCGGCAAAGTCCTGCGGCCTGACGGACCGGCCGTTCACCGCCACCAGGCGGCCGCGGATCATGGGGTACCAGTCGTACTTGAGCACACCCGTCTCGGCCAGCACGGCCTTGAACGGTGCCTCCTGGTCGGGTTGCAGGTTGATGACAAATCGGTTGGGCGCGTTGGCCGGCGTGGCCTGGCGCCAACTGCTGATGAGGTCGGTGCGCAGCAGCACCAGCAGCACCAGGGCCAGCAGGCCCACGGCCAGCGCCGACACCTGCAGCACGGCGAACGCCGGGCGCGCCGCGATCTGGCGGGTGGCCAACACCAACCAGCGTGGTGCACTGGCACCCAGCGTCCACCAGCGCGGCGCGCCGGCTTCGGGCACCGCCCGCTTGAGCACCGCCACCGCGCCCCAGGCCGCCAGCGCAAACACCGCCACGGCGGCTGCAAAACCGCCCACCGCGATGGCGCCCAGCTTCACGTCGGACGACACCGCCATCAGCAAGGCCACAAAGCCGCCCGTGCCTGCTGCCAGCACACCCAGCGACGCGGCCTTCATGCCGCCCACGTCGCGCCGTATCACGCGCAGCGGCGGCACCCGCGCCAGTTGCAGCACCGGCGGCAGGCCAAAGCCCAGCAGCAGCGTCATGCCCACGCCCAGGCCAAAGGCCGCCGGCCACGGCCCGGCTGCCGGCAGCGAGCCCTGCACCAGCCCGGCCAGCAACAGCACAAACACGTGGTGGATGGCCCAGCCGATGAGCACCCCGCCCAGGCTGGCCAGCAAGCCCACCAGCGCAAATTCGAGCGTGTAGGCGCCGGCAATGCGCCGCTGCGACAAGCCCAGCACGCGCAGCATGGCGCAGTCGTCCAGATGGCGCGATGCAAAGTCGCGCGCTGCAATGCCTACCGCCACGGCGGCCAGCAGGGCCGACAGCAGCGCCACCAGGTTGAGAAACTTCTCGGCGCGGTCCAGCGTCTGCTTCATCTCGGGGCGACCGCTTTCCAGCGACTCCACGCGCACGCCGCGCAGGGGCGCAGCCTTGATGCGTTCGCGTGCGTAGGCCGTGTACTCGCGCACCAGCGCGTCGCCGCGGCCGGCGGCCATGCCGTCGGGCGCGGCCACCACCAGCCGGTAGCTCAGCCGGCTGGCGGGCTGCACCAGACCGGTCTGCGCCAGGTCGGCCTCGTTCAACATGGCCCGCGGCGAGAAGCTGGAGAAGCCGCCGCCGCGGTCGGGCTCGATGACGATGATGCGCGCGATGGTCAGCGCCGCGTCGCCCAGCAGCAACTTGTCGCCGGGCGCCAGTTGCAGGGCATCCAGCAACGCCGGTTCGACCCAGGCGGTGCCCGGTTCGGGCGCAGCGGCGATGTTGATGGGCGGGCCGTCGGCGCGTTCCTTGAGCTGCAACATGCCGCGCAGCGGGTAGCTGCTGCTGACGGCCTTCACAGCCACCAGGCGCGATGCGCCGCCCTGAGCCTCGGGCGCGCGCGCCATGCTGGGGAAGGACACCGACTGCGCCACGCGCAGGCCCATGGCCTGTGCGCGGGCGGTCAGTTCGGGCGGCGTGACGCGGTCGCTGCCGACGACGGCATCACCCCCCAACAGCTGGCGGGCGTCGCGCTGCAGGCCGCCGCTGAGCCGGTCGGCAAAAAAGCCCACTGCGGTGAGCGCGGCCACCGCCAGCAACACGGCCAGGGCCAGCAGGCGCAACTCGCCGGCACGGAAGTCACGCAGCGTCTGGCGCCAGGCCAGTGCGGCGATGGAAGGGGGGCGGTTCGGTGTCATGCGTGCACGG
>JANOLY010000103.1:0-5567 GCA_031420055.1 Burkholderiales bacterium
AGCACGATGATCAAAGCCGCCACGCCCAGCGCGATGCCCAACATGGACACCAAGCTGATGAAAGAGATGAAACCGTTGCGCCGCCCGGCGCGGCCCGCTCGGGTGTAGCGCCACCCGATGTGCCATTCGTAAGGCAAGTCCATGGCGCGCGATGCTACAGACAAGAGGCTGCTGATAATCGGGCGATGCATCTGCTGATCCCTTTCGCTGCCCCGATGTCAGAAGCCGGACGGCAGGCCCTGGGCTCGCTGGCCCTGCCACAGCTGCGCGCCTTGCTGTCGCGGCTGCACATGGCGCAGCGCGACGAAGGCGACGAATGGTCCTTCAGTCCCCCGCATGAACGCGCCTGGGCGCGTGCGCTGGGCTGGGCCGCGGGTGATGGCCTGCTGCCCTGGGCGGCGCGCCAAGCTGCGGCCGATGGACTGGATGTGGCCGACCACGCCTGGGGGCTGGTGACGCCTGCCCACTGGCATGTGGGCACCGACCAGGTCAGCCTGCTCGACCCGCAGCTGCTGGTGCTGGACGAGGCAGCGTCGCGGGCTTGCTTCGACGCTGTCAGCGAGCTTTTCACCAGCCAAGGTTTTGCCTTGCACTGGGCAGCACCAACGCGCTGGTACGCGCAGCACGACAGCCTGGCGCACATGCGTTGTGCCTCACTGGACCGTGTCATCGGACGCAATGTTGACGGCTGGTTCGGCAGCGACCCGGCCGCGCGCCGCATTCGCCGCCTGCAAAGTGAGGTCCAGATGCAGCTCTACACGCACCCCTTGAACGACTCCCGCGAGGCGCGCGGTCTGCTGCCGGTGAATTCGTTCTGGCTCAGCGGCTGTGGTGTGGCACAGGCCGCCACTGGGCCGGCGCCGACCGTGGACAACCGGCTGCGCGCCCCGGCGCTGGGCGAAGACTGGGCCGCCTGGGTCAAGGCCTGGGACACGCTGGACGATGGCCCGGTGGCAGACATCGCAGCGCGCGCCGCCCGCGGCGAGCCGGTGAGCTTGACCCTGTGCGGCGAGCGCGGCTCGGTCACCTGCCAGGCCGCAACGCAAGGCTTTTGGCGCAAGCTGGGCCACCGCATGTCGGCCGCGCCGCCGGTGCAACGCGTGCTGGAGACGCTGTGATCCTGTCACCCCGCGACGTGCCACCCCGCGTCGCCTTCAGCCTGGAGCAAGCCGGCGTGCACCCGCTGCTGGCGCGCCTGCTGGCTGGGCGCGGCGTGCGCACGGCCGACGAGCTGGACGACAGCCTGGCGCGGCTGCTGCCGCCCGAGACCTTGCTGGGCGCGGCCGACGCCGGCCGGCTGATGGCCGACGCGCTGGCCGCCAAGCGCCGCATCTGCATCGTGGCCGATTACGACTGCGACGGCGCCACCGCCTGCGCAGTCGCACTGCGCGGCCTGGCCCTGCTGGGTGCGGCGCCCGGCACGCTGGCCTATGTGGTGCCCGACCGCGCGGTGCACGGCTACGGGCTGACGCCGGCCATCGTCGACCTGGCCTGCCTGGCGGTACCGCCACCCGAGCTGCTGGTGACGGTGGACAACGGCATCGCCAGCCTGGCCGGCGTGGCCCATGCGCGTGCGCGGGGCCTGCAGGTGCTGGTCACCGACCACCACCTGCCGGCGCTTGTCAACGACGAGATCGTGCTGCCTGATGCCACCGTCATCGTCAACCCCAACCAGCCCGGCTGCGCCTTCGACAGCAAGGCCCTGGCCGGTGTGGGCGTGATGTTCTATGTGCTGCTGGCCACCCGCGCCGAGCAGCGTGCCCGCAACTTGTATAGCCAAGCGGATCAACCGCGGCTGGACAGCTTGCTCGACCTCGTCGCCCTGGGCACGGTGGCCGATGTGGTCAAGCTCGACGCCAACAACCGCCGCCTGGTGGCGCAGGGTTTGAAGCGCATCCGCGCCGGGCGCATGCAGGCGGGTGTGGCGGCACTGTTTGCCGCGGCCGGCCGCGAGCCGGCACGCGCCGCGGGCTTCGACTTCGGCTTTGCCCTGGGCCCGCGCATCAACGCCGCCGGGCGGCTGGCCGACATGACGCTGGGCATTGAATGTTTGATCACCGACGACGCCGGCCGCGCCGCCGAGCTGGCCGCGCAACTCGACGCCATCAACCGCGAGCGGCGTGATGTGGAAGCCGGCATGCGCGAGCTGGCCGAACTGACCCTGGCGCGGCTGATGCCCGAAGAGCACAGCGTGCCGCCCGGCGCCATCACCTTGTTCGACGAGGCCTTTCACGAAGGCGTGGTCGGCATCGTCGCTGGCCGTGTGAAAGACCGCTTTCACCGCACCAGCTTTGTCTTCGCGCGCGGCGCCGACGGCCGGCTCAAGGGCTCGGGCCGCTCCATCGTGGGCTTTCACTTGCGCGACGCGCTCGACCTGATGAGCAAGCGCCACCCGCAGTTGCTGCTGCGCTTCGGTGGCCACGCGATGGCGGCCGGTTGCACCTTGACTGATGAACAAGACGGCGGCGGCTTCGAGGTCTTCAACCAGGCCCTGCGCCAAGTGGCCGAAGAGTGGCTGGACGCCGCCACACTGACGCGCCGCCTGCGCACCGACGGCCCGCTGCAGGCCGAGTGGTTCAACGCCGCCACGGTGAGCTTGCTCGACGCGCAGGTCTGGGGACAGGGCTTTGAAGCCCCGCTGTTCTGCGACGAAGTGCAGGTGCTGCAACAGCGCCTGGTGGGCGAAAAACACATGAAGCTGCGCCTGCGCCACCTGGGCGCCGAGCGCGACGCGATCTGGTTCGGCCATGCCGACCCGCTGCCCGAACGCACCGTGCTGGCCTACCGGCTGAGCCTGGACGAATGGAACGGCCGCCAGCGCGTGCAGATGGTGGTGGAGGCGGCGGAGGGTGTTTGATGCCCACCCAGGGCTGTAATACACTCGACACCAATGTATTCAATCGGTGGAGAGAAATCATGACTTTGACCGTACGCCTGGACCCCACGCTCGCCACCGCACTGGATCGTTACTGCACCGACACCGGCACCAGCAAGAGCCATGTGGTGCAGGAGTCTCTGGCGGCCTACTTGATCGGCGCCCCGCGGCCTGATGCCACGCTCGATGCGAAAGACTTGGGGCTGCCCAGCCCTGCCTTCCAGGCCTTCGCCGACGCCGGCTTGGTGGGCGCCGTCGACCTGGGCCTGGCTGGCAGCGCCGACAAGGCAGCCGTGCGGGCGCGGGTGACTGCGCGGGGGCAGTCCCGCCGCACGCCAGCGTGAAGCGGTCCCCTCTGGGCGTTTTGGTCGACACCGGCGTCCTGGTGGCGGTCTTCAACCGGTCAGACCCGCAACACACGGTCGCCGCGGCCTGGCTGGCCCGAAACCGGGCACCCTTGCTGACCGTGGAGTCGGTGCTCAGCGAGACCGCCTTCTTCATCCCCGCACGCCTGCGCGCAGCGTTGGCCGAACTGGCTGTGCGCGGTGTGCTGAAGGTGCACAGCCCGGATGCAGCCGGCCATGCGCGCAAGGCCAAACTCTTCGGCAAGTACGCCGACCAGGACCCCGACTGGACTAACCTGGCGCTGGTGTGGCTGGCCGAGACGACCGGCGTGAACCAGATCGCTACCTTGGACGTGGCCGACTTCAGCGTCTACCGCATCAACGGCCGCAGGCGCTTTGAGATGGCGCTGCTGGCCTGAGCTGCATGCCGATGCATGGCCCGAAAGGGCCTGCGATGCGTCGTCAGGCCACGCGCCCGAACCACCACAGCGACAGCCCGGCCGCGGCCAGCGCCAGCAAGGCACCCAGGCCGGCGAAGAGCGCCGTGACTTCGGTTTCCTTGCGCTCGACCACCATGCGTGAGCTGAGCGACTCGTAGACCTTCTTCAAATCTTCGGCCGTGCCGGCATAGAAGTACTGGCCGTGGGTGAGGACGGAGATGTTTTTCAGCGTTTCTTCGTCCAGCCGCACGCGCATGCTCCAGCCTTCGAAGCCGATGATCTCGCCGCTGGTCGTGCCTATGCCGACGGTGTAGACGCGCACGCCGCGCTCGGCGGCCATCTTGGCGGCTTCCAGAGGGTCGGGGCCGGTGGTGCGCTGGCCGTCGGTGAGCATGATGATGGCGGCCGAGGTGTACGAGCCCGGCTCGGCCGGCGTGAAGGGTTTGACATCCTTCTTGCGGATGTCGCCGCCGGGAAAGTTGCGCTGGCCCGTGATGTGCTGAATCTCGATGCCGGCGTCAGGGAACAGCGTGGCCAGCGACAGCACGATGCCGCTGCCGGTGGCAGTGCCGCGCTGCAACTGAAAGCGGTCGATGGCGGCGATCACGTCGTCGCGGCTGGTGGTGGGTGCTTGCACCACCGCGGCAGTGCCGGCGAAGGACACCACGCCCACCTTCACCTCGCGCGGCAGGTTTTCCACAAAGGCCTTGGCCGCGACTTGCGAGGCGACCAGGCGGTTGGGCTTGACGTCTTCGGCGCGCATGCTGCCCGAAACGTCCATGGCCAGGATGATGGTGCGCTCTGACAGCGGCAGCGAGATGGTGGCCGCTGGACGCGCCATGGCCAGCAGCAGCGCGGCCAGGGCCAGGAACAGCAGGGCCGGTGGCACATGCCGGCGCCAGCCCGGGCCGTTGCCCAGCGCCGCCTTGGCCACGGCAATGCTGGCCAGCCGCACCGTGCTGCGCCGTTTGCGCGCCAGCAGCCAGCGGTACAGCCACACCAGCAGCGGCAACAGCAGCAGCAGCCACAGCAGACTGGGCCAGATGAACTTCATCATGGTGGGGCAGGGGTGTTGGCTGCGGCAGCGCCCAGGGCTTGGGCGCGGCGCAAGTGAGAAGGAAAGCGCAGCGGCGCCTTGCTGCGGGCACGGCGCCGGCGCAGGTCGGCGTAGCGCAGCAGGGCCTCGAGCAGGTCGTCGTCGGTGGCCAGCTCGACGATGT
The DNA here is from genome assembly GCA_031420055.1 of Burkholderiales bacterium. Lineage (GTDB taxonomy): Bacteria > Pseudomonadota > Gammaproteobacteria > Burkholderiales > Burkholderiaceae_C > Rubrivivax. The sequence goes on from JANOLY010000103.1 coordinate 4,880, forward strand.
CGGCGCCCGAACCCGCCAGGCTGGCGATGAGCGCCGCGTCCTGTGCTTCGGCCAGCGCGGCGTAACGCTCGCGAAAGCCGGGGTCGGCGGCGTCGATGAACAGCTGCTCGCCGGTCTCGGCGTCTTCCACCGTCATCAGGCCGAGTTCACCAGAGTCAGGCAAGGCCATCTCCAACGGGTCGAGCAAACGCACCGCCACCACCTCGTGGCGCCGGGCCAGGCGCTGCAGGGCTGTTTCCCAGCCGTCAGCGCTGATGAAGTCCGACACCACAAACACCAGCGAACGGCGCTTGATGACGCCGCTGGCAGCGGCCAGCAAGTCGCCCAACCGCGTGCCGCCGCCGCTGACGCCGGCCGCCCGCGCGCGCGGCGCGCGCATGCGCTGCAGCAGGTTCAGCACATGCCGGCGCGACGCGCCGGGCGGCAGCACGCCTTCAACCTGGCGGCCGTACAGCATGGCGCCCACGCGGTTGCCGTGGCGTGTGATGACGCGCGCCAGCGTGGCCACGAAGCCGGTGGACACGGCCAGCTTGGTGGTGTCGCCCGAGCCGAAATCAACACTGCCTGACAGGTCGAGCAAGAACCAGGCGGTGAGCTCGCGGTCTTCGGTGAACTGGCGCACGTAGGGCGTTTGCAGCCGCGCGGTGACGTTCCAGTCGATGTGGCGCACGTCGTCGTGGTGCTGGTA
>JANOLY010000104.1:0-18159 GCA_031420055.1 Burkholderiales bacterium
GACCTGGTCAGCGAGTGCCGATCGCTGGCGCGCTTCGAGCTGCGCGGCATCCCGCCCATGGTGGCCGGCGCGGCGCGCATCCGCGTCACGTTCCAGGTCGACGCCGACGGGCTGCTCAGCGTCTCAGCGCGCGAGACGGGCTCGGGCGTGCAAGCCTCTGTCGTCGTCAAGCCCAGCTACGGCCTGGCTGACGAGCAGATTGCTCAGATGCTCAAAGACGGCTTCACCCACGCCGAGCACGACATGGCCGCGCGTTCGCTGCGCGAGGCCCAGGTCGACGCCCAACGCATGGTGCTGGCCACACGCTCGGCGCTGGCGGCCGACGGCGCGCTGCTGACTGACGCCGAGCGCGCGGCCGTCGACTCGCTGCTGGCACACACCGAACGCATCGCGCAAGGCAACGACGCCGACGCCATCACCGCCGCCATCGAAGCCCTGGCCGAAGGCACCGAGGCCTTTGCCGCTGCGCGCATGAACCAAGGCATACGCCAGGCGCTGGCCGGGCGCACGATCGACCAGATCTGACCGAACACCACCGCCCCATGCCCATCATCCGCATCCTGCCCAACGCCGAGTTCTGCCCCCAGGGCGACACCATCGAAGCGCCCGCGGGCACATCGATCTGCGAGGCCTTGCTTGAAAACGGCATCGCCATCGAACACGCCTGCGAGATGAGCTGCGCCTGCACCACCTGCCACGTGGTGGTCAAGGAAGGCGGGGCCTCGTTGGGTGAAATGGACGAGAGCGAAGAAGACCTGCTCGACCGCGCCTGGGGCCTGACACCGACCTCGCGGCTGAGCTGCCAGGCGATTCTGTCCAACGCGGACGTGACGATCGAGATACCGAAGTACACGATCAATCATGCGCGGGAAAACCACTGAGCAATGCTTGAAGGCAGACCCCTGACGACGCTGTGATGTCGGCAAAGTTGTTGCAAACGCTGTGTCTTGCGCTCTGATCTGGTCGGTGCCGCCATTCAATTGAATCTGATGAACGTGCTCGGGTTTGAATCTTCGTGTGACGAAACCGGCGTGGCGCTGGTGCAGACCCGCGCCGACGGCCCGCCGCGGCTGCTCGCACAGGCGCTGCACACGCAGATGGACATGCACGCGGCGTTCGGCGGCGTGGTGCCCGAATTGGCTTCGCGCGACCATGTGCAGCGCGTGTTGCCGCTGACTCGCCAAGTGCTGGCCGAGGCGGGCTGCGGACTGCATCAGATCGACCTCGTGGCCTACACCCGCGGGCCGGGGCTGGCCGGCGCGCTGCTGGTGGGTGCGGGCGTGGCGGTGGCGCTGGGCGCGGCGCTGGGCCGGCCCACGCTGGGCATCCACCACCTTGAAGGCCACCTGCTGTCGCCCTTCTTGGCTGGCGACCCGCCCGCCTTTCCTTTCATCGCGCTGCTGGTGTCGGGCGGCCACACGCAGCTGATGCATGTGGCCGATGTCGGCCAGTACACGCTGCTGGGTGAAACCATAGACGACGCGGCCGGCGAAGCCTTCGACAAGAGTGCCAAGCTGTTGGGCCTGGGCTACCCCGGTGGCCCGGCGCTGGCCCGGCTGGCAGCGCAGGGCGACCCCAAGGCCTTTGCGTTGCCCCGGCCCTTGTTGCACAGCGGCAATCTCGACTTCTCGTTCGCCGGTCTGAAGACGGCGGTGATGACGCAGGTGCGCAAGCTGCCCAGCCCGCTGGACGAGACCACGCGGGCGCACATGGCGGCGTCCACCCAGCAGGCCATCGTTGACGTGCTGGTGGCCAAGTCGCTTTCAGCGCTGAAGCAAAGCGGCACGAAACGGCTGGTGGTGGCCGGTGGCGTGGGCGCCAATCTGCGCCTGCGCGAATTGCTGAACGCTGGCGCCAGCCGCCTCGGCGCGCGTGTGCACTACCCGCCTGTGGCCTTGTGCACCGACAACGGCGCGATGATCGCGCTGGCCGCCGCGCTGCGCTTGCAGCGCGGCCTGGCCGGTGGGCGCCGCGACGGTGCCTTCGATGTGCTGCCGCGCTGGCCGCTGGACCAGATCGACGCCAGCCCGCCGGTCGCGGCCTGAAGCGGCCGGTGGGGTGGCGTGGCGACGCTGGGGCGCGTTCAGTTCACCGTGATCTGCGTCTCGGTGCGCGCCGTGCGCTTGGGCAGCGTCAGCGTCAGCACGCCTTGCTCCAGCCGCGCCTGCGACTCGGCCTGTTCCACATCGGCCGGCAGCATGAAGCTGCGGGCGTAGCTGACGGCGGCGCGTTCGCGGTGAATCAGGTTGATGGCGGCTTCGGCGTTGTCCGACTTGGGCGGCTCGGCCTGTACCGTGACGCGGCGGCCAACGACGGTGATCTTCACGTCCGCCTTGGCCACGCCAGGCATGTCGAGCACGGCGGTGAAATGCGTGTCGGTGTCGATCACGTCCAGCGCCGGGGTGCGGCTGTCGGGCGCCGCGCAAGCAGCCGTGTAGGCCCGCTCCAGACGCTCTTCAATCAGGTGGTTGAACGGGTGCACAAAGGCACTGGTACGGCGGCTCATGGGAACGACGAACATGGGTGACTCCTAGAATCGGGTTGCGAACAGCGCGCATGGACATCATGTTCATGTCGGGCGCGCCCAGACCCCACACATGGCTGCGGCAGCGCCCGCTTTCAAGTACCCCCCACCCGAATCCATGCACCCCACACGCCGCACCTTGCTGTCCCTGCCGCTGGCCCTGGCTTTGCCGGTCGTCGCCCAACCCGGCCCTGAACCGATACGGCTGGCCATGATCGAGGGCCTTTCGGGTGCCTTCGCCAACGCCGGCGACGCCGTGTTCCGCAACCTGCTGTGGGCCACCGAGCGCATCAACCAGCGAGGCGGTGTGCGCCTGCCCGGCGGCGCGCGGCCGCTGGCGCTGCAGCGCTTTGACAGCAAGGGCAACAGCGAAGAAGCGCTGTCGATGCTGCGATCTGCCATGGACCAGCGCTTCGGTTTCGTGTTCCAGGGCAACAGCTCGGCCACGGCCGCGGCGCTGATCGACGCGCTGGAAAAACACAACGAACGCGAGCCGCAGCGGCGTGCGCTGTTCCTGAACTACTCTGCCGTGGACCCGACACTGAGCAACGAGCGTTGCAGCTTCTGGCACTTCCGCTTCGACGCCCACACCGACATGCGCCTGGCCGCCTTGACTGACGTGCTGCGCGACGACAAGGCCGTGCAGCGTGTCTTCATCCTGGGCCAGGACTACAGCTTCGGCCAGCACTTCGCGCGTTCGGCGCGCGACATGCTGGCAGCCAAGCGGCCTGACATCGAGATCGTGGGCAACGAGTTGCACCCGCTGGGCCGCGTGAAGGACTTCATTCCCTACGCCGCCAAGATCAAGGCCAGTGGCGCGCAGGCGGTGCTCACCGGCAACTGGGGCAACGACCTGACGCTGCTGGTGCGCGCGCTGCGCGAGGTGGGCTCAGACGCGCGTCTGTACACCTTCTATGGCAACGCGCTGGGCGCGCCGGCCGCCATCGGCGAGGCGGGCATCGGCCGCGTCGTTGCCGTGGCCGAGTGGCACCCGAACCTGGGCGACGCACCTTCCGACCGCTTCTACGCCGCCTTTCGCCAGCGCTTCCCGGACCCGCGCGACGACTACGTGCACGCGCGCATGCACGTGATGGTCGAGCTGCTGGCCGCGGCCATCGAGCGTGCCGGCAGCACCGAGGCCGCCACGGTGGCGCGCGCGCTGGAAGGCGCCCGCTTCGACAGCACCAAGCTGGGCGGCCTGCACGAGGCCACGATGCGCGCGGCCGACCACCAGCTGCAGCAGGCGCTGGTGGTCAGCGTGATGGAGCGTGCGCCCGGCCCAGGCGTGAGCCATGACGTGGAGGGCTCGGGCTTTGGCTTTCGCACGCTGCGGCGCTTTCCGGCCGCAGCAACGCAGCAGACGCACAGCTGCAAGATGACCCGGCCCGATTGAGACTCAAGTTGCTTGAGAGCCGTATGGCGGCGGTCAGCCTGCATGTCCTATCCCAAGACTTCGGCTGCATCCACCTGGCAGTGCGCCTCACGAAGGCTACGTCTGGGGACCGTCAAAGAAGTCGTGCTCCTGGGACGCCGGATCCGCAAGCCAAGTCGTGCGCGCCGTACAAGGAGAAGGCGTGATCTCCTTCGGGATTGCCCGCCCCCAGTGACATTGCAAGGCCTTTCTGCGCGTGGGACACTGGCAGCCGACCTATCCGCGACCTGTGGATAACGACAGTGGAGACCTGCACTATGGGCGATGAATCAGCGTTGATCTTGGCGATCCGCGTTCAGAAGCTCGATGACCTCTTCTACGCGGCCAGCCCAGACGTGCCAGGACTGCATGTTTGCGGCTCAACGGTGGAGGCGACTTTGGCAAGCGCCAAGGTAGCGATCAGGGAACTGTTCAAGCAAAACAGGGGCTTGGATGTCATCGTGACGCCGGCGTCGGCGGATGCCGACAGCTTTCCAAGGATGAGCGGCCCGACAGACAAGTTCATCGTCCAGCGAGTTTGTTAAATCGCCAATCGGCTTCTTCCCCCTGAAGACGTCGCTGCGGTACTAGAGCCGCTGGGCTGCTACTGGGCATCAAACCTCGACGAGAGCACCCAGCTTTGGCTGACGCCATGGGGCTTTGGGTTCACCGTGCCAACGCTGGGCCCGGACCGGATGTGCCCGCAGGTCGTTCTGTTTGAAGTGCTTGCGGACATTGAGCGCACTCGCCCTCCGTAGGCACTGGTCTGCGCAGTCAAACCGAGACGCCACCACTGCGTGAGGCATGCAGCGGCTGCGCTGCGCTACAATGCGCGGTTCCCTTCACGGGGAAAGCACGGCGTCGGTTGGTTTCACTGGCGGCCGCAAGTAAACCCCAGGAAACCGCTGGCCCGCTGTGTGCGGGTGGGCGGATGTTCCTGAAAACAAAGGAAATCCCATGCCCTTGACCCTTGCCGCCACGGCAGAGATCGTCAAATCCAACGCCCGCGCCGCCACCGACACCGGCAGCCCCGAAGTGCAGGTGGCCCTGCTCACGGCGCGCATCAACCAGCTCACCCCCCACTTCAAGCTGCATCTCAAGGACCACCACGGTCGGCGCGGTCTGCTCAAGATGGTGAACCAGCGCAAGCGTCTGCTGTCCTACCTGAAGGACCGCGACGGCGACCGCTACACCGCGCTGATCGCCAAGCTCGGTCTTCGCAAGTAAGCCAGTCAGTCCGGGCCACCTTGGGTGGCCCGGATTGCACTCATTCACGTTCGGGCGAGAAGCGCTGCTGTGTCATTCCACCGTTGCCAGAAGGGCCACCGGGTTGGCATCGCTGGAATGGCATCGCGCTGCCCAGGTCTTCGGCACCACCCTGAGTGTGCCCTTGCCATACCGGAGAGACACGCATGAGCATGTTCAACAAAGTCACCAAGTCCTTCCAATGGGGTCAGCATCAAGTCACGCTGGAAACCGGCGAAATCGGCCGCCAGTCCGGCGGCGCCGTCCTCGTGTCCATGGAAGACACCGTGGTCCTGGCCACCGTGGTTGCCAAGAGCGACGCCAAGGCCGGGCAGGATTTTTTCCCGCTCACCGTCGACTACCTTGAAAAGACTTATGCCGCGGGCAAGATCCCCGGCAGCTTCTTCAAGCGCGAAGGCCGCCCCAGCGAGCTGGAAACGCTGACCAGCCGGCTCATCGACCGCCCGATCCGCCCGCTGTTCCCCGAAGGCTTCTTCAACGAAGTTCAGGTCATCGTGCACGTGCTCAGCCTGAACCCTGAAGTGCAGGCCGACATCGCCGCCCTCATTGGCGCCAGCGCCGCGCTGGCCATCAGCGGCATCCCCTTCGCCGGCCCCATCGGTGCGGCGCGCGTGGGCTACATCAACGGCGAATATGTGCTCAACCCGGGCCAGACCCAGTTGGCCGACAGCAAGATGGACCTCATCGTGGCCGGCACCGAAGCCGCCGTGCTGATGGTCGAATCTGCAGCCGACCAGCTCAGCGAAGAGATCATGCTGGGTGGTGTGGTCTACGGCCACGAACAAAGCCGTGTGGCCATTGCCGCCATCAACGAACTGGTGCGCGACGCCGGCAAGCCGGAATGGACCTGGACGGCACCGGCCAAGAACGAGCCGCTGATTGCGCAAGTCACGGCGCTGGCTGAAGGCCCGCTGCGCGCGGCCTACCAGATCCGCAACAAGCAAGCCCGCACGACAGCTTGCCGCGAAGCCACGGCCGCGGTGATGGCCGCGCTGAAGGGCGACGGTCTTGCTTTTGACAAGGTCGAGATCGAAGGCCTGCTGTTCGAGATCGAAGCCCGCATCGTGCGCGGCCAGATCCTCGCCGGCGAGCCGCGCATCGACGGCCGCGACACACGTACCGTGCGTGCCATTGAAATCCGCTCGGGCGTGCTGCCGCGCACTCACGGCTCTGCCCTGTTCACCCGTGGCGAGACGCAGGCCCTGGTGGCCGCCACGCTGGGCACCGAGCGCGACGCACAGCGCATCGACGCGCTGGCCGGCGACTACGAAGACCGTTTCATGATGCACTACAACATGCCCCCCTTCGCCACCGGCGAAACGGGCCGCGTGGGCAGCCCCAAGCGGCGCGAGATCGGCCACGGCAAGCTTGCCAAGCGCGCACTGATGGCCGTGCTGCCGAAGAAGGAAGACTTCCCCTACACGCTGCGCGTGGTGAGCGAGATCACCGAGAGCAATGGTTCGTCGTCGATGGCGTCGGTCTGCGGCGGCTGCCTGAGCCTGCTGGACGCCGGCGTGCCGCTGAAGGCCCACGTGGCCGGCATCGCCATGGGTCTCATCAAGGACGGCAACCGATTCGCCGTGCTGACCGACATCCTGGGTGACGAGGACCACCTCGGCGACATGGACTTCAAGGTGGCCGGCACCAACGCCGGCATCACGGCGCTGCAGATGGACATCAAGATCCAGGGCATCACCAAGGAGATCATGCAGGTCGCCCTGGCGCAAGCCAAGGAAGCGCGCCTGCACATCCTGGCCAAGATGGTCGAGGCCGTGGGTGGTGCCAAGACCGAGGTCAGCGTGTTCGCGCCGCGCCTGTACACGATGAAGATCAACCCGGAAAAAATCCGCGACATCATCGGCAAGGGCGGTGCGACCATCCGCGCGCTGACCGAAGAAACCGGCTGCACCATCGACATCGGCGAAGACGGCACCATCACCATCGCCAGCACCGACGCCGACAAGGCCGAGTTCGCCAAGAAGCGCATTGCCGAGATCACGGCCGAGGCCGAGATCGGCAAGGTCTACGAAGGCGCGATCACCAAGATCCTGGACTTCGGCGCGCTGGTCAACATCCTGCCGGGCAAGGACGGCCTGTTGCACATCAGCCAGATCGCCCACCAGCGGGTCGAGAACGTCACCGACTTCCTGCAAGAAGGTCAGGTCGTGAAGGTCAAGGTCCTTGAGACCGACGAGAAGGGCCGCATCAAGCTGAGCATGAAGGCGCTGATCGAGCGGCCAGAAGGCATGCCCGAAGAGCGCTTCGAGTCGCGTGGCGACCGCCCCCCGCGTCGCGACCGCGACGACCGCCCGCGCCGCGATCGCAGCGAGCGTGACGACCGCCCGCGCGAGCCGCGCGCTGCCGAGGCCCAGCCGGCCGAGGTGGCCGTTGACCACGCCGCACCCGCAGTGGCGGCTGAGGCGCCCAAGCAGCCCGAGTAAGTGCCAGGCAGCATGCGCGCGGTCCAGATCAGCGCCCCCGGCGGGCCCGAGGGTTTGCAGCCGTGCGAACGGCCCGTACCCGAGCCACGCCCGGGTGAACTGCTGATCCAGGTCGCGGCGTCGGGCGTGAATCGGCCTGACGTGTTGCAGCGCAAGGGCCTGTACCCCATGCCGCCGGGCGTGTCGGACCTGCCTGGGTTGGAAGTGGCCGGCACGGTGGTCGGCGGTGCGCCGGCTGACTTGGATGCCGCTGGATTCAGCCTGGGCGACGCCGTGTGTGCGCTGGTGGCCGGCGGCGGCTATGCGGAATTCTGCGTGGCGCCTGCCGGGCAGTGTTTGCCGGTGCCCAAGGGCTTGAGCCTGGTCGAGGCCGCCAGCCTGCCCGAGACCTTCTTCACCGTCTGGCAAAACGTGTTCTTCATCGCGCGGCTCAAGCCGGGCGAAACGCTGCTGGTGCAGGGCGGCTCCAGCGGCATAGGCGTCACGGCCATCCAGCTGGCCAAGACCATGGACTCCAACGTCATCGTCACCGCGGGCAGCGACGCCAAGTGCGCCGCCTGCGTCGCGCTGGGCGCAGACCACGCCATCAACTACCGCACGCAGGACTTCGTTGCCGAGGTCAAGCGCATCACCGCAGGCCGAGGTGTGGACGTGGTGCTGGACATGGTGGCCGGCAGCTACCTGGCGCGAGAGGTCGAATGCCTGGCCGATGACGGACGCCTGGCCGTCATCGCCACCCAGGGCGGCAACGCGGCCACGCTGGACGCCGGCTTGCTGCTGCGCAAGCGGCTGAGCATCACGGGCTCCACACTGCGCCCGCGCTCGGTGGCCTACAAGTCGGCGCTGGCGCAGGACCTGCGGGCCGAGGTCTGGCCGCTCATCGCTGCCGGGCGCATCAAGCCTGTGATCTACCAAGTGTTCCCAGCCGCACAAGCCGACCAGGCGCATGCGCTGATGGAGTCCAGCGCCCACGTGGGCAAGATCGTCCTCAGTTGGGAGCAAGCACCATGAGCCGCAGCAAACTGGTGGTGGGCAACTGGAAGATGCACGGCAGCCGGGCGGCCAATGCCGAACTGCTGGCAGCGTTGCTGGCGGCGCGCCCCTTTGCCGCCGACGTGGCGGTGTGCGTGCCCTTCGTGTTCATCGGCGACGTGGCCGCCACGCTGGCCCGCAGCGACATCCGCTGGGGCGCACAGGACCTGTCGTCGCATGAGCAGGGCGCCTACACGGGCGAGGTGTCTGCCGCGATGCTGGCCGAATGCGGTTGCCGCTACGCCATCGTCGGCCATTCAGAACGCCGTGCGCTGCATGCTGAGAGCGACGAACTCGTGGCCGCCAAGGCCCAGGCCGCGCTGGCCCGTGGCGTCACGCCCATCGTGTGTGTGGGCGAGACGCTGGCCGAGCGCGATGCCGGCCAGACCGAGGCAGTGGTCAAGCGCCAGCTCTCGGTGGTTATCCACCAGCTTGCACATTGCGCGGCCGAGATGGTGGTGGCTTACGAGCCCGTCTGGGCCATAGGCACGGGCCGCACGGCCAGCCCGGAGCAGGCGCAGGCCGTGCACCGTGTGCTGCGCGCGCAGCTGCATGCAGCCACGGGTCACGGCCAGACCATGAAGATCATCTACGGCGGCAGCGTCAAGGCCGACAACGCTGCCGCCCTGTTTGCACAATCCGACATCGATGGCGGATTGATCGGTGGCGCCTCCTTGAAGGCCGCTGATTTCATCGCCATCTGCCGCGCCTGAACCGGCGCGTGCCCCCTGAAATTTCCCTGGAGCTTTTTCGATCATGCAACTTTGGATGACCTTGATACTGGCCGTGCAGATGTTGACGGCCTTGGTGATGATTGGCCTGGTGCTGATCCAGCACGGCAAGGGCGCCGACATGGGCGCGTCCTTCGGTGGGGGCGGCTCCTCGGGCAGTCTGTTCGGTGCCACCGGCAGCGCCAACTTCATGTCGCGCTCCACTGCGGCCTGCGCCACCGTGTTCTTCATCTGCACACTGGCCTTGGCTTATGGCTCCAACTCGGTCAGTGCGCGCAAGGACACCGGGGCCGGCAGCGTGCTGGACCGCGCCGCGCCGGCGGCCTCTGCACCGGCCCAGGGTGCCATTCCTGGCGCCGCACCAGCGGCTGTGGTGACGCCTGCGCCGGCCGCTTCGGCGGTGCCCGCCATCCCCGTCAAGTAGCGCGCCGCCCGGGGGGAAACCCCTTCTTTCGGGCTAGAATCTTTCGTTGTCCTGGTGCCCGCTCCTCATGGGTGTTCAAGCCAAGGCAGCGAGTGATTTGACGTCGTGCCGACGTGGTGAAATTGGTAGACACGCTATCTTGAGGGGGTAGTGGCGAAAGCTGTGCGAGTTCGAGTCTCGCCGTCGGCACCATCGCTTCAGCGGCTGGTCTGCGCACCCATCGCGCGGCCTGGCAACAACGGTTGAACATCGCCACACGATGGACCTGCAAGCCTACCTGCCCGTGATCCTCTTCATCCTGGTGGGTGTGGCGGTGGGGGTCGTGCCGCAGCTGCTGGGTTTTGTGTTCGGCCCCAACCGGCCTGACGTCGAAAAGAACAGCCCCTACGAATGCGGCTTCGAAGCCTTCGAAGACGCGCGGATGAAGTTCGATGTGCGCTACTACCTGGTGGCCATCCTCTTCATTTTGTTCGACCTCGAAATCGCCTTCCTCTTCCCCTGGGCCGTGGCCCTGCACGAAATCGGGCCGTCAGGCTTCTGGGCCATGATGATGTTCCTGGCCATCCTGGTGGTTGGTTTCATTTACGAATGGAAGAAGGGCGCGCTGGACTGGGAGTGACCTCGCGTCACCAGGAAGCAACACCATGGGCATCGAAGGCGTACTGAAGGAAGGCTTTGTCACCACCTCGGTGGACAAGCTCGTCAACTGGTCCAAGACCGGTTCGCTGTGGCCCATGACCTTTGGCCTGGCCTGCTGCGCCGTCGAGATGATGCACGCGGGTGCCGCGCGCTACGACATCGACCGCTTCGGCATGCTGTTTCGCCCCAGCCCCCGCCAAAGCGACTTGATGATCGTGGCCGGCACGCTGTGCAACAAGATGGCGCCGGCCCTGCGCAAGGTTTACGACCAAATGGCCGAGCCGCGCTGGGTGCTGAGCATGGGTTCGTGCGCGAATGGCGGCGGCTACTACCACTACAGCTACTCGGTGGTGCGCGGTTGCGACCGCATCGTGCCGGTGGACGTGTACGTGCCGGGCTGCCCGCCCACGGCCGAGGCGCTGCTCTACGGCATCCTGCAATTGCAGGCCAAGATCCGGCGCGAAAACACCATCGCCCGCTGAACCGCCGATCAACTGCTGATGACGCAAAAACTCGACACGCTCCAGGCGGCCTTGCAGGCGGTACTGGGTGATGCCATCGTTGCCCTGGTGCGTGACCGCGGCGAAATCACCATCACAGTGGTCGCCCAGCATTACCAAGCCAGTGCGCTGACCTTGCGCGACCACCCGTCGCTGCGCTTCGAGCAGTTGATGGACCTGTGCGGCGTGGACTACTCGGATTACCGCAACGAGCCCTGGGCCGGCGCGCGCTACGCAGTCGTCACGCACCTGCTGTCGCTGACCCACAACTGGCGCGTGCGCCTGAAGGTGTTTGCCCCTGACGACGAACTGCCGGCGGTGGTGTCGGTGACGCCGCTGTGGGCGTCGGCCAACTGGTTCGAGCGCGAAGCCTTCGACCTTTTCGGCATCATCTTCGAAGGCCATCTCGACCTTCGCCGCATCCTCACCGACTACGGTTTCATCGGCCACCCGATGCGGCGCGACTTCCCCACCACGGGCCACGTCGAGATGCGCTATGACGCCGAGAAAAAGCGCGTGATCTACCAGCCGGTGTCCATCGAGCCGCGCGAGATCGTGCCGCGTGTGGTGCGTGAAGCCCAATACGGCGAGAACCGCTGACGTGGCCGAGATCAAGAACTACACGCTGAATTTCGGCCCGCAGCACCCGGCAGCACACGGCGTGCTGCGCCTGGTGCTGGAGCTGGACGGCGAGGTCATCCAGCGCGCCGACCCGCACATCGGCTTGCTGCACCGCGCCACCGAAAAGCTGGCCGAGAGCAAGACCTACCTGCAGGCGCTGCCCTACATGGACCGGCTCGACTACGTGTCGATGATGTGCAACGAGCACGCCTACTGCCTGGCCATCGAGCGTCTGTTGGGCGTGGACGTGCCCGAGCGCGCGCAGTACATCCGCGTGATGTTCTCTGAACTCACGCGCTTGCTGAACCACCTGTTGTGGTTGGGCGCCCACGGCATCGACTGCGGTGCGATGAACATCCTCATCTACTGCTTCCGCGAGCGCGAAGACATCTTCGACATGTACGAAGCCGTGTCGGGCGCGCGCATGCACGCGGCCTACTTCCGCCCGGGTGGTGTGTACCGCGACCTGCCGGACACCATGCCGCAGTACCGCGTCAGCCGCATCAAGAATCAAAAGGCCATCAACGCGCTGAACCAGAATCGCCGGGGCTCGCTGCTGGATTTCGTCGACGATTTCTGCGCGCGCTTTCCGGCCAACGTGGACGACTACGAGACGCTGCTCACCGACAACCGCATCTGGAAGCAGCGGACCGTGGGTATCGGTGTGGTGACGCCGGAGCGTGCCATCAACCTGGGCTTCAGCGGCCCCATGCTGCGCGGCTCGGGCATCGCCTGGGACCTGCGCAAGAAGCAGCCCTACGAGGTCTATGACCGCATGGATTTCGACATTCCCGTCGGCACCAACGGCGACACCTACGACCGCTACCTCGTGCGCATCGAAGAAATGCGCCAGAGCAACCGCATCGTGCAGCAGTGCTCGGCCTGGCTGCGCGCCAACCCGGGCCCCGTGATCACCAACAACCACAAGGTGGCGCCGCCTTCGCGCGTGGACATGAAGTCCAACATGGAAGAGCTGATCCACCACTTCAAACTCTTCACCGAAGGCATGCACGTGCCCGAGGGCGAGGCCTATGCCGCGGTGGAGCACCCCAAGGGCGAGTTCGGCATCTACATCGTCAGCGATGGTGCGAACAAGCCCTACCGTTTGAAGATACGCCCGCCCGGCTTTTCGCACCTGGCGGCGTTGGACGAAATGGCGCGCGGCCACATGATTGCCGACGCCGTGGCCATCATCGGCACCATGGATATCGTGTTCGGTGAGATAGACCGATGACAGCCCCCAAGCTCACTTCGTTCGCGCCCCCCCAGGGGGGATTTCCGGCCGGGTTTGGCGTGTCCACCCTGGCGCGATTCGCACGCGAAGTCGCCAAGTACCCGCCCGACCAGAAGCAGTCAGCGGTGATGGCCTGCCTGGCCATCGTGCAGCATGAGCAAGGCCATGTGTCGCCGGCGGCCGAAGACGCCGTGGCCGTCTACCTGGGCATGGCGCCGATCGCGGTGCACGAGGTCACCACCTTCTACAACATGTACAACCTGCAGCCGGTGGGGGCCTACAAGCTCAACGTCTGCACCAACCTGCCGTGCCAGTTACGCGGCGGCGACAAGGCGCTCAAGCACCTGTGCAAGAAGCTCGGTGTCGAGCCCTATGGCACGACCGCCGATGGCCGCGTCACCGTGCAGCCCAGCGAATGCCTGGGCGCTTGCGCCGATGCGCCGGTGATGCTGGTCAACGACCGCCAGATGCTCAGCTTCATGAGCCCCGATCGGCTCGACGAACTCGTCGACATGCTGAAGAGCACCCATGCTTGACCTCTCCAAATTCCAGGCCAGTGGCCGCGAGTCCTGCTTTCACGGCAGGCACCTCGGCGCGCAGATCTACGCCGGGCTGAATGGCAGCAACTGGCGCCTGGCCGACTACCAGGCGCGCGGCGGCTACTCGGCGCTGAAGAAGATTCTGGGCATAGCCCAGCCCGAAGGCGCGGCGGCCATGACGCCCGAGCAGGTGATCGCCGAAGTCAAGCACAGCGCGCTGCGCGGCCGCGGCGGCGCGGGCTTCCCCACCGGCCTGAAGTGGAGCTTCATGCCGCGCATGTACCCGGGGCCGAAGTACCTGGTCTGCAATTCTGATGAAGGCGAACCCGGCACTTGCAAGGACCGCGACATCCTGGCCTTCAACCCCCACATCGTCATCGAAGGCATGGCCATTGCCGCCTTCGCCATGGGCATCAAGACCGGCTACAACTACATCCACGGCGAGATTTTCTCGGCCTACGAACGATTCGAAGAAGCGCTGGACGAAGCCCGCGCTGCCGGGCTGCTGGGCGACAACATCCTGGGCTCGGCATTCAGCTTCCAGCTGCACGCCTTCCACGGCTTTGGTGCCTACATCTGCGGCGAAGAAACGGCGCTGCTCGAATTCTGGAAGGCAACAAGGGGCAGCCGCGATTCAAGCCGCCGTTCCCGGCCAGCTTCGGTCTGTATGGCAAGCCCACCACCATCAACAACACCGAGACCTTCGCTGCCGTGCCGTGGATCATCAACCACGGCGGCCAGGCTTACCTGGATTGCGGCAAGCCCAACAATGGCGGCACCAAGATCTTCAGCGTGGTGGGCGACGTGAACCAGCCCGGCAACTTTGAAGTGCCCATGGGCACGCCGTTTTCCAAGCTGCTGGAACTGGCCGGGGGCGTGCGTTCAGGCCGCAAGCTCAAGGCCGTGATTCCCGGCGGCTCTTCAGCGCCCGTGCTGCCAGCGGCCACCATGATGGACATCACGATGGACTACGACGCGATCGCCAAGGCAGGCTCGATGCTGGGCAGCGGGGCGGTCATCGTGATGGATGATTCGCGCTGCATGGTCAAGAGCCTGCTGCGCCTGAGCTACTTCTACCAGCATGAAAGCTGCGGCCAGTGCACGCCCTGCCGCGAAGGCACGGGCTGGCTGTGGCGCGTGGTCGACCGCATCGAACACGGCAAGGGCCGTGCCGACGACCAGGCGCTGCTGGACTCTGTCGCCTTCAACATCAAGGGCCGCACCATCTGCGCGCTGGGCGATGCCGCGGCGATGCCGGTTGAAGGCATGCTCAAGCACTTCCGCGACGAGTTTGCGTACCACGTCGAACACAAGACCTGCATGGTCGCCCAGCCGGCATAACCCCCACATGGCCGAGATCACCCTCGACGGAAAACAAATCACCGTGCCCGACGGCAGCATGGTCATGCACGCGGCCGATGCGGCGGGCACGTATGTGCCGCACTTCTGCTATCACAAGAAGTTGAGCATCGCGGCCAATTGCCGCATGTGCCTGGTCGACATCGAAAAGATGCCCAAGCCCATGCCGGCCTGCGCCACGCCGGTGACCAACGGCATGATCGTGCGCACCAAGAGCGACAAGGCCGTGAATGCACAGAAGTCCGTCATGGAGTTCTTGCTCATCAACCACCCGCTGGACTGCCCCATCTGCGACCAGGGTGGCGAATGCCAGTTGCAAGACCTGGCCGTGGGCTACGGCGGCAGTGCCAGCCGCTACCAGGAAGAAAAGCGCGTCGTCTTCCACAAGGACGTGGGCCCGCTCATCAGCATGGAAGAGATGAGCCGCTGCATTCACTGCACACGCTGCGTGCGCTTCGGCCAGGAAGTCGCCGGCGTGATGGAACTCGGCATGATCCACCGCGGCGAGCACAGCGAGATCACCACCGCCGAAGGCCGCAGCATCGACAGCGAACTGTCGGGCAACATGATCGACATCTGCCCCGTGGGTGCGCTCACCAGCAAGCCGTTTCGTTATTCGGCGCGCACCTGGGAACTTTCGCGCCGCAAGAGCGTGAGCCCGCACGACAGCACGGGTGCGAACCTGGTGGTGCAGGTCAAGTCGGGCCGTGTGATGCGCGTCGTGCCGCTGGAGAACGACGCCGTCAACGAATGCTGGATCGCCGACCGCGACCGTTTCAGCTACGAAGGATTGAACAGCCCCTCGCGCTTAACGCGGCCCATGGTCAAGCAGGGTGGCACCTGGACCGAAGTCGACTGGAACACCGCACTGGCCTACGTGGCCGACGGCCTGAAGCGCGTGAAGGCCGAGTTCGGCACCTCGCACATCGGCGCACTGGCGCACCCGGGCTCCACGGTGGAAGAGCTGTACCTGCTGGCCCAGCTGATGCGCGGCCTGGGCAGCGAGAGCATCGACCACCGCACGCGCCACGCTGACTTCGCCAACACCGCCGCTGCCGGCCTAGCGCGCTGGCTGGGCACCTCGGTGGCGTCGCTGTCGCACCTGGACCGCGTGCTCGTCGTCGGCTCCTTCCTGCGCAAGGACCACCCGCTGTTCGCGCAACGCCTGCGCCAAGCTGCGCGCCGCGGCGCGCAGGTGCACAGCCTGCATGCGCTGCACGACGACTGGCTGATGCCCATGGGCCGCCAGCTGGTCGCCGCGCCCGCCGCCTGGCCGCAGACCCTGGCCGACCTGGCTTGGGCCGTGGCGGTGGCGCGTGGGGTCCAGCCCCCCGCGGCGGGCGAGCTGCGCGCCGAGATGCAGGCCGTTGCGGCCTCGCTGCTGGGCGGCGAGCGGAGGGCCGTGTTGCTGGGCCAATCTGCCGCGCAGCACCCGCAGGCCGGCGTGCTGCTGTCGCTTGCCCACTGGATTGCGCAGCACACCGGCGCCACCGTGGGCTACCTGGGTGACGGCGGCAATGCCGTCGGCGCGCAGCTGGTCGGCGCGCTGCCTGGCCCAGGCGGGCTGAACGCCGGCCAGATGCTCAGCCAGCCCATGAAGGCGCTGCTGCTGCTGAACACCGAGCCCGTGCTCGACGCCGCCGATGCCGCCGCCGCACGCGCCGCGCTGGCGGGCTCGGGCCTGGTGGTGGCGCTGACGGCGTTCAAGGACGTGGACCTGGGGCTGGCCGACGTGGCCGATGTGATGCTGCCCATCGCGCCCTTCACCGAAACCGCCGGCACTTTCGTCAACGCCGAAGGCCGTGCCCAGAGCTTCCATGCGGTCGTCAAGCCCCTGGGCGACGCGCGCCCGGCCTGGAAGGTGCTGCGCGTGCTGGGCAACCTGCTGGGCCTGCCAGGCTTCGATCAAGAGACCGCTGAAGAGGTGCGCGCCCAGGCGCTCGGCGACACGGCCACCATCACCACACGGTTGGACAACACCAGCACCGCCGCCATCGAAGTTGCGCCTTTCACCAGCGGCCTGCAGCGCATCGCCGACGTGCCGATCTACGCCACCGACGCCATCGTGCGCCGCGCCACGGCTTTGCAGCTCAGCGCCGACGCCCGTCCACCCGTGGCGGCACTGCCCACGGCACTGTGGCAGCGCCTGCGCCTGCAGCCCGGCGACAAGGTGATGCTTGCGCAAGGCGGCGCCGCGCTGGTGCTGGACGCGCGTGAAGACGCCAGCCTGGCACCCGACGCCGTGCGTGTGCCGGCCGGCCACCCGGCCACCGCGGGCCTGGGCGCGATGTTCGGCGCCATCACGGTCGAGAAAGTGGGCGCGCCTTGATGCTGGAATCACTTCAGCAATTCGGCACCGCCACTTTCGGCCCCACGCTGTGGTTGGTGCTGTGGAGCCTGATCAAGATCATCGCCGTGGTGCTGCCGCTGATGGGTTGCGTGGCCTACCTCACGCTGTGGGAACGCAAGGCCATCGGCTGGTCGCAGATCCGGCCCGGTCCCAACCGCGTCGGGCCCTGGGGCCTGCTGACGCCGATTGCCGATGCCGTGAAGCTGATCTTCAAAGAGATCATCCGCCCCACGGCCGCCAACAAGGGCTTGTTCTTCCTGGGTCCGGTGATGACCATCATGCCGGCGCTGGCGGCGTGGGCGGTCATCCCCTTTGGCCCGGATGTGGCGCTGGCCAACGTCAATGCCGGCCTGCTGTTCCTGATGGCCATCACCTCGATGGAGGTCTACGGCGTCATCATCGCGGGCTGGGCCAGCAATTCGAAGTACGCCTTCCTGGGCGCGCTGCGTGCCAGCGCGCAGATGGTCAGCTACGAGATCGCGATGGGCTTTTGCCTGGTCGTGGTGTTGATGGTCTCGGCCAGCATGAACCTGAGCGAGATCGTGGCCCAGCAAGGGCGGGGCATGTTTGCCGACATGGGCGCGGGCGTGCTGAGCTGGAACTGGCTGCCGCTGCTGCCGATCTTTGTTGTGTTCTTCATCTCCGGCCTGGCGGAAACCAACCGCCACCCGTTTGACGTGGTCGAGGGCGAGAGCGAGATCGTGGCCGGTCACATGATCGAGTACTCGGGCATGAGCTTCGCCATGTTCTTCCTGGCCGAGTACGCCAACATGATCCTGGTCAGCATGCTCACCGTGCTGCTGTTCCTGGGCGGGTGGTTGTCGCCCTTTGCCTTTCTCGATTTCATTCCGGGCTGGATCTGGCTGGCCATCAAGGTCTTCGTGGTGGTCACCATGTTCTTGTGGGTGCGCGCCACATTCCCGCGGTTTCGCTACGACCAGATCATGCGTCTGGGCTGGAAGATCTTCATCCCGATCACGCTGGTGTGGCTGGTGGTCGTGGGCCTTTGGATCCAGTCGCCGTTCAGCATCTGGCAAGCAGGTGGGTTGAAATGAGTACATTGACCGCAGTCAAAGAAGTCTTCTCCA
>JANOLY010000105.1:0-4738 GCA_031420055.1 Burkholderiales bacterium
CAGGTGCCGGCCATTGCGCGCCACCGCGCCGGCCGCGGCGTGGCGGTGGTGGTCAGCCCGCTCATCGCGTTGATGCACGACCAGGTCGGCGCGCTGGAAGAGCTGGGCGTGCACGCGGCTTTTCTCAATTCAACGCTTGAAGGTGACGAAGCGCGGCAGGTCGAGCGTGAACTCATGTCGGGCCGGCTGAACCTGCTCTACGCCGCGCCCGAGCGCGTGCTCACGCCGCGCTTCATGGCCATGCTCGAATCGCTGCACGAGCGCGGCCTGCTCAGCTTGTTTGCCATCGACGAAGCGCATTGCGTCAGCCAGTGGGGGCACGACTTTCGCGAGGAGTACCTGGGCTTGTCGGCGCTGCACGAGCGCTTCCCCGGCGTGCCGCGCCTGGCGCTCACGGCCACGGCCGACGACCACACGCGGGCCGACATCATCCAGCGCCTGGCGCTGGAAAACGCGCGCGTGTTTGTGGCCAGCTTCGACCGCCCCAACATCCGCTACACGATCGTCGAGAAAGACGAGCCGCGCCGCCAGCTGCTGCGTTTCATCCGCGACGAGCACGAGGGGCCGGATGGCGTGGACAGCGGCATCGTCTACTGCCAGAGCCGCAAGAAGGTGGAAGAAACCGCCACTTGGTTGAATGACGAAGGCGTGCTCGCGCTGCCTTACCACGCCGGGCTGGACGCGGCGGTGCGGCGCAAGCACCAGGACCGCTTTCTGCGCGAAGACGGCATCGTGATGGTGGCCACCATCGCCTTCGGCATGGGTATAGACAAGCCCGACGTGCGCTTTGTGGCCCACCTGGACCTGCCCAAGAACATCGAGGCCTACTATCAAGAAACCGGCCGCGGCGGCCGCGACGGCCTGCCCGCCGATGCCTGGATGAGCTACGGTCTGGCCGATGTCGTCAACCAGCGCCGCATGATCGACGAGAGCGACGCCGAGGACGACTTCAAGCGCCTGCAGCGCAGCAAGCTCGACGCCCTGCTGGCACTGGCCGAGGCGCACGACTGCCGGCGTGTGCGGCTGCTCGCCTACTTCGGCGAACAGAGTACCGATTGCGGGAACTGCGACAACTGTCTGAACCCACCGGCCACCTGGGACGCCACCGAGGCCGCGCGCAAGGCGCTGTCGTGCATCTACCGTTTCCGCCAGCAAGGCGGCCTGCGTTTTGGCGCCGGGCACCTGCTGGACGTGCTGCGTGGCAAGGCCACCGACAAGGTGGCGCAGTACGGGCACGAGCGGCTTTCCACCTTTGGCATCGGTGCCGACGTGAGCGAGTCGCAGTGGCGTTCGGTGCTGCGCCAGCTCATCGCGCTGGGCCATCTGCAGGCCGAAGGCGAATGGGGCACGCTGGCGCTGACCGACAGCGCCCGCGAGGTGCTGCGCGGCGCCGTGCCAGTGCGCCTGCGTGTGTCTGCCGACACGCCGCGACGCGGCAAGGCGGCTGCCCGCGCGGTGCGCGGCACGGCCGGCAAGTTGCCCCCGCTGCCCCTGGACACCGATGCGACAGCGCTCTTTGCCGACCTCAAGGCCTGGCGCGCCGAGGTGGCGCGCGAGCACAACTTGCCGGCTTATGTGGTCTTCCACGACGCCACGCTGGCACAGATGGCCCGCGAGCAGCCGGCCACGCTGGACGCACTGGCCGGCATCAGTGGCGTCGGCGCGAAAAAACTGCACGCCTACGGCAACGAGATCCTGCGCCTGTTGCACGCCGCGTCCTGAGCAGCGCGGATCGGCCTGTCCTCACGCTTGCCCGGGCGCTGTCGCGCGGCGGTGGGCGTCGCTATCATCATCGGTTTGCTCGGGGCCCACGCCGCATGCCAACGACCTCAGAGCCAGCGCCTGACCTGATTCACCCGCGCGAGCCTGAACTCGAAGCCCTGAAACGTCGCGTTCAGGAGCTGGAGGCCGCAACGCTTCGCCCCCATGAATTGGAAGCCCGGACGCTGCGCATCCGCGGCGCGCGCACCCACAACCTGAAGAACATCGACCTCGACATCCCCAAGCACGCGCTGGTGGTGATCACGGGGCTGTCGGGATCGGGTAAGTCCAGCCTGGCCTTTGACACGCTGTACGCCGAGGGGCAGCGCCGCTACGTCGAGAGCCTGAGCGCCTATGCGCGGCAGTTTTTGCAGCTGATGGACAAGCCCGATGTCGATGTCATCGAGGGCCTGAGCCCGGCCATCAGCATCGAGCAGAAGGCCACCAGCCACAACCCGCGCAGCACCGTGGGCACCATCACCGAGATCCACGACTACCTGCGCTTGCTGTTCGCACGTGCCGGCACGCCCTATTGCCCTGACCACGGCCTGCCGCTGCAAGCGCAAAGCGTGAGCCAGATGGTCGACGCTGTGCTGGCCCTGCCCGACGACACGCGGCTGATGGTGCTGGCCCCGGTGGTGCGCGACCGTAAGGGCGAGTTTGTCGAACTCTTCGAAGACATGCAGGCGCGCGGCTACGTGCGCTTTCGCGTCGGCAGCGATGGGCGCCCCGGTGAGGTGCTGGACGCCGAAGCGCTGCCCAAGCTGAAGATGGCCGAGAAGCACGCCATCGGGGTCGTCTTCGCGCGCCGGCGCGCCAAGGCCGAGGTCAAGCAAAGGCTGGCAGAGAGCTTCGAGGCCGCACTGCGCATTGCCGAGGGCCGTGCCATTGCGCTGGAGGTCGACAGTGGGCGCGAGCACCTGTTCAGCAGCAAGTTCGGCTGCCCGGTGTGCACCTATTCGCTGAGCGAACTGGAGCCGCGGCTGTTCAGCTTCAACTCGCCGGTGGGCGCCTGCCCGGTCTGTGACGGGCTGGGCCAGGTGACAGTGTTCGACGCCGAGCGTGTCGTCGCCTTCCCTTCCTTAAGCCTGGCCGCCGGTGCGGTGAAGGGCTGGGACCGGCGCAATGCCTACACGCACTCGCTGCTCGAGGCCGTCGCCAAACACTACACCTTCGACATCGAAACGCCCTTCGATGCCCTGCCAGCGCGCGCCCGTCAGGTGCTGCTGTTCGGCTCGGGCGGCGAGGAGATCGAGTTCGTCTACCAGGCCGAAGGCGCCAAGGGCCGCGCGCGTTCGGTCAAGCGCAGCCACCCCTTCGAAGGCATCCTGCCCAACTTCGAACGCCGGTTTCGCGAGACCGACTCGGCCGCCGTGCGCGACGAGCTGGTGCGCTACCAGGCCGTCAAGCCCTGTGCCGACTGCCACGGCGCGCGGCTGCGCCGCGAAGCGCGGCATGTCTTCCTGCAGCACGCCGACGGCGCCAAGGGCAAGCCCATCTTCGAGGTCGAGCACGCCACGCTGGCCGACTGCCTGGCCTACTTCGACACCTTGCTGCTCAGCGGCGCCAAGGCCGAGATCGCCGACAAGATCGTGCGCGAAATCCGCAGCCGGCTGCGCTTTCTCAACGACGTGGGCCTGACTTACCTGAGCCTGGACCGCGGTGCCGACACGCTCTCAGGCGGCGAGGCCCAGCGCATTCGCCTGGCCAGCCAGATCGGCAGCGGCCTGAGCGGTGTGATGTACGTGCTGGACGAGCCCAGCATCGGCCTGCACCAGCGCGACAACGAACGCTTGATCGCCACCCTGCGCCACCTGCGCGACCTGGGCAACAGCGTGATCGTGGTCGAGCACGACGAGGACATGATCCGCGCTGCCGACCATGTGGTGGACATGGGCCCCGGCGCCGGCGCGCACGGCGGGCGTGTCATGGCCCAGGGCACACCGGCCGAGGTGGCGGCCGACGACAACTCGCTCACCGGGCGCTACCTGGCGCACACGCTGCGCATCGAAGTGCCCACGCGGCGCCGCTCGGCCAGCGGTTTTGGCTCGGTGCCGTACCGGCTGGGCATTTGCGGCGCGCGCGGCAACAACCTGGCCGATGTCAGCGTCGAAATCCCCATCGGCTTGCTGACCTGCGTGACGGGCGTGTCGGGCTCTGGCAAGAGCACGCTGATCAACGACACGCTGTACGCGGCCGTCGCACGCAAGCTCTACGGCAGCCACGCCGAGCCGGCGCCGCACGACCGCATCGAAGGCCTGGAGCAGCTGGACAAGGTCATCAACGTCGACCAAAGCCCCATAGGCCGCACCCCGCGCAGCAACCCGGCCACCTACACGGGGCTGTTCACGCCCATCCGCGAAATGTTTGCCGAGGTGCCCGCGGCGCGTGAACGCGGCTACGGCGCCGGGCGCTTCAGCTTCAACGTCAGCGCCACCAGCGGCGGCGGGCGCTGCGAGGCCTGCCAGGGCGACGGCGTGATCAAGGTCGAGATGCACTTCCTGCCCGACATGTACGTGCCTTGCGACGTGTGCAAGGGCGCGCGCTACAACCGCGAGACGCTGGAGATTCTGTACAAGGGCAAGAACATCACCCAGGTGCTGGAACTCACGGTGGAAGACGCCCACGCCTTCTTCAGCGCCGTGCCCAACATCGCGCGCAAGCTGCAGACGCTGCTCGACGTGGGCCTGGGCTACATCACGCTGGGCCAGAGTGCCACCACGCTGAGCGGCGGCGAAGCCCAGCGCGTCAAGCTGGCGCTGGAGCTTTCAAAGCGCGACACCGGCCGCACCCTGTACATCCTGGACGAGCCCACCACGGGGCTGCACTTCCACGACATCGGCCTGCTGCTGAAGGTGCTGCACCAGTTGCGCGACGCGGGCAACACCATCGTCGTCATCGAGCACAACCTGGACGTCATCAAGACGGCAGACTGGGTCATCGACATGGGCCCTGAGGGCGGCGCCGGCGGCGGGCG
>JANOLY010000106.1:0-8075 GCA_031420055.1 Burkholderiales bacterium
GGGTTCGCCGGGCTGCAGGCCCACGGTGATGAGACCCCAGCGGTGCATGTCCAGCATGGCGCTGCGCGCCACCAGGTGCACCAGGCGCGGCTGCGTGGCGATGCGGGCCTGCAGCGCAGGGTCGTCCAGGCCGAACCAGCGTGCGCGGCCGGGTGGTAGCGAGCCGGGGTCGATGGCGATGATCTCGAAGTAGGCCTGGGGGTAGGTCTGGGTTGCGATGCTGAACAGCCGGTTGTGCGTGCCCATCAGCGCGTGCTTGCCGCCCGG
Organism: Burkholderiales bacterium; assembly: GCA_031420055.1. GTDB lineage: Bacteria > Pseudomonadota > Gammaproteobacteria > Burkholderiales > Burkholderiaceae_C > Rubrivivax. The sequence goes on from JANOLY010000106.1 coordinate 268, forward strand.
GCCGGGCGTGATGCCCAGGGTGGCCTCGCACCACGCGACGCCCTGCTCCAGCGTGGCCGCAGCCACCACCAGGTGGTCGACGGCCGTGGCGGCGCCGCCGCCTGGGCTGTTCACAGGTCGACCTGGCCGTTTATCAGCGGCGTGACGTCGCCGCCGACCCACACCGTGGCGCCATCTTGTTCGACGTGTACGCGCCCGGCGCGCTGCAGCAACGTGCCCTGGGCCGCCACGTAGCTTGCGGGCGCCAGTCCGGCGCCGATGAGCCACTGCGCCAGACTGGCGTTGAGGCTGCCGGTGACCGGGTCTTCGATCAGGCCGGCCGGCACCGGGTAGAGCGCACGCACCTCGAAGGCGCATTCGCTGCCCGCCGGGTGCGCGCCGACCAGGCCCAGCTTCACGTCGCCGAGCAGGCTGCCGTCCACCCGGGCCGCCAGCACGGCGGCGGCCGAGCGCAGCATCAGCGCACACCAGCCCGGGCCGTTGTCGACCCACTGGTGGTGCAGCACGTCGACGCGGTCGGCGCCAAGGGCGGCCAAGATGCGCTGCAGCAGTTCGGCGTCCAGCGGCCCCGTGCGGCGCAAGGGCGGCGCGGCAAACGACAGCCGCCCGGCCTGCCGGCGCACACGCACGAGCCCGACGCCGCATTCCTGCACCACGCAGTCGGACCCCTTCGGCACACCGCCCGCGGCCAGCCAGGCCCAGCAGCTGCCCAGCGTGGGGTGGCCGGCAAAGGGCAGCTCGCCCCCTGGCGTGAAGATGCGCACGCGGTAGTCGGCAGCGGCGTCGCGGGGCGGCAACAGGAATGTCGTTTCCGACAGATTCGTCCAGCGGGCGAAGGCGGCCATCGTCGCGTCGTTCAGCCCCTGCGCGGCGTGCACGACGGCCAGCGGGTTGCCACGCAGCGGCACGGCAGTGAAGACATCGACCTGGTGGAAGCGGCGTTTCATCGGATGCGTCCCCCAGGTGTTCAGGTGGATGCGGCCACGGGCATGCGCTTGCCAATGAAGACCACGGCAATCACCGCGAGTGCAAAAAACAGCGTCACGGGCTCGAGCTGTTCGCCCAGCACCGGCACCGCGAACAGAACGGCCAGGAAGGGCTGCAGCAGCTGCACCTGGCTGACCCGCACCACGCCGCCCAGGGCCAGCCCGCGGAACCAGGCGAAGAAGCCCAGCCACATCGAGAACACCGACACATAAGCGAAGCCGCCCCAGGCCGACGCACGCACGGGCAGCTCGGGCCACAGCCACCACGCCGCCGGCACGGTGAAGGGCAGCGATCCCACCAGCACCCAGCAGATGACCTGTTGCGCCGGCATCACCACCGCCGCCTGCGCGCCGGCCACGTAGGCGATCGCCGCGCTCAGCACGGCCAGCAGCAGCAGCCCGTCGGCCGCGCTCAGCCGCCCGCTGCCCTGCCAGGCGGCGTAACCCAGCACCAGGGCACAGCCCAGCACGGCGCAGACCCAGAAGCCCAGCGACGGCCGCTGGCGCAGCACCACTGCCGCCACCACCGCGGTGCCCAGCGGCAGCACACCCGTGACCACCGCGGCGTGCATGGCGTCGACCTGGCGCAGCGCCAGCGCCAGGAACAGCGGGAAACCCACCACCGTGCCCAGCGCGCTGACAGCCAAGGTGCGCCACAGACGGCGCGGCGGCGGCGGTGCGCGCAAGGCCAGCAGGTACAGCGCGCTCAAGCAACCCGCCAGCGCGGCACGGCCGGCGGTGACGAAGGCCGGCGGCAGCTGGGGGTCGGCCACGTCGCCCACGGCCAGGCGCGTCATGGGCAGGGTCATGGCGAAGATCACCACACCCAGCGCGCCGAGTACAAAGCTGCGGCGGGCGTCGCTCACGGCCGGGCCATCCACAGCGCCGTGCACGCCAGCACGCCGGCCCCTGGGGTGTGGGGGCCGGTAGCGAAGCTCATGGCCGTGGCGAAGTGCAGCAGGGCCGTGAGTTCAGTCCGGTACATGGGGGTTGAGTCTATGTCCCGCCACAGCCGCCCCGGGCTGAGGCGGGCCCGGTCTGCGCCGCGGCACGCAGGTCGGGCGACACTGGCCGCGACCGCTGGGCAGTCGCGACGTTACCGTCACGTTACCGTCAGACACACCTGAAACAGCACCAGCGTGAATTTTTGACCTCGGTCTGGGCTCCAATCCAGGTCCCTTGTGTCACGGCGCCCCCCCACGGGGCTCGAGCCGCACCGACCCCCGTCTTCATGGCCGAACATTCGATCCCTGCCGCCCAACAGCCCCCTCGCAGCGCGCGCTTGAGCCCGGAGCGCGCGCGGGCCTGGGCGGCCGCTGCCGGCACCGGTGTGGCCGGCACGCGGCTGTCGTCGCTGGACTCGTCGGTGATGCAAGACCTGCTGCGCTTTGACCGCGTCGGCGGCCCCGGCCCGGGCCTGGAGCTGCTGGAGGTGATGGCCGCCGCGCTGCGCCACGGCCGCAGCCTGCGGTTGGAACTCGAGCACGAGTCGCGCGAGGTCGTGATGACGGTGTTCCCGCTGCAAAGGCTGCTGCACTGCCCGATCTCGGCGGACAGCCTGCGCCGCTTGCACCTTTTCAGGCTGCGCGTGGAACGTGTCGAACCGGCGCGGCGCGAACCGCCCGCAGCCGACGCCACGGCGCCGCAGACGGTGCCGCTGGGGCCCCTTCTTTGGCGTCTGGCCCTGCACGGCTCGCGCAGCGAACTGTTGCCCGAGATCGCCGGCCAGGTGGCCTACCGCATCGCTCCGGCCGCGGACCTGGCCGGCCTGCAGCAGCAAGACCCCGGCGCCACCCTGGCCGCGGCCGTGGCGCGGCTGCGCCGCGAGACCTCGGCGCTGGACGACATCGAAACCTGGCCCGGTTTTGACCGTGAACGTGGCGAGCGCTTGCTCAACGGGCTGTACCTGAACGCGGCCCTGATGGTGTCGCGCTCGCACCCCGCGGCCTTGGGCCAACAGAGCCGGAGTTTGCGGGCAGATTGACGCGCCACGGACTGGACACGCCCGGCTGGCGGCCGTTCAGCGGCGAACCCGTGAAACAAGTCGTCAGCGCGCGCCCAGCACTTCCCAGCGCTCCAGCGCTTGCAGCAGCTCAGCGTCGATCTCGCCATGGCGGGCCCGCAGGGCGGGCACCGCCTGCGCTTGCTGCGTGTACAGCGCGCCATCGGCCAGGCGGGCGGCCAGTGCGGCCTGCTCGGCTTCCAGCGCTTAGATGCGCGCGGGCAGCGCGTCGAGCTCGCGCTGCTCCTTGTAGCTGAGCTTGCGCACCGCGGCCGTGCGCGGCGCGGGGCTGGCTGCGGGCGCTGCTGCTGCTGCGGCCGGGCGCGGCGCCGGGGCCGCGGCTTCGCGCAGCGACAGCGCGCGCTTGCGCTGCAGTTGCCAGTCTTCATAGCCGCCTTCGTATTCGCGCCACAGGCCGGGCGCGCCGCCTTGTGCCGGGTCGCCTTCCCAGGCGATGGTGCTGGTGACGACGTTGTCCAGAAAGCGCCGGTCGTGGCTGACCAGGAACACCGTGCCCGAGTAGCTTTGCAGCAGCTCTTCCAGCAGTTCCAGCGTTTCGATGTCGAGGTCGTTGGTGGGCTCGTCCAGCACCAGCACGTTGGCCGGCAGCGCAAACAGCCGCGCCAGCAGCACGCGGTTGCGCTCGCCGCCCGACAGCGTGCGCACCGGCGAGTTGGCGCGCGCGGGGCTGAAGAGAAAGTCGCTCAGGTAGCTCATCACGTGCTTGCGGCCGGCGTCGTTTTCGATCCACTCGCTGCCCGGGCTGATGGTGTCGGCCAGCGTGGCGTCCAGGTCCAGCGCGCTGCGCATCTGGTCGAAGTACGCCACCTGCAGCTTGGTGCCGCGGCGAATGCTGCCCGAGGTGGGTTCGAGCTCGCCCAGGATGAGTTTCAACAGCGTGGTCTTGCCCGCGCCGTTGGGGCCGATCAGCCCGACCTTGTCGCCGCGCAGGATGGTGGCGCTGAAGTGGCTGACGATGGTCTTGTCGCCATCCGCGCTGGGGAAGCGCTGGCTCACGTCCTTCAGCTCGGCCACGATCTTGCCGCTGGGCGCGCCGCTGGCCATTTCCAGCCGCACGCTGCCCAGGGTGTCGCGGCGGCGCGCGCGCTGCTCGCGCAGGGCCACCAGCCGCGCGATGCGGCCCACGCTGCGCGTGCGCCGGGCTTCCACGCCCTTGCGCACCCACACTTCTTCTTGCGCCAGCAGCTTGTCGGCGCGCGCGCTGGCCAGGGCCTCGTTTTCGATCTCGCGCAGCTTGGCTGACTCGAAGGCCGCGAGCTGGCCGGGGTAGCTGCGGATCTGCCCGCGGTCCAGCTCGACGATGCGCGTGGCCACGTTGTCGATGAAGGCGCGGTCGTGGCTGACCAGCAGCACGCTGCCTTCGAAGTCGCGCAGCAGGCCTTCCAGCCAGGCGATGGCGTCCAGGTCGAGGTGGTTGGTGGGCTCGTCCAGCAGCAGCACGTCGGGCGCGGCCACCAGCGCGCGGGCCAGGGCCACGCGCTTCTTCAGGCCGCCGGAAAGCTCGCCCACGGTGCGTGCGCCGTCCAGGGTCAACCGGTGCAGGGTTTCGTCGACGCGCTGCTCCCAGGTCCAGCCGTGCAGGGCTTCGATGCGGGTCTGGATGGCGTCGAGGTCGTCGCCTTCGGCATGCGCTTCGTAGCGCTCGCGCAGGGCCTTGACTTCCGCCACCCCTTCGCTGACGACGTCGAACACGCTGCCTTGCGCGTCCAGTTCGGGCTCTTGCGGCACGTAGATCACGCGCAGGCCTTGCTGCTGCTGCAGCAGGCCGTCGTCCAGGCGTTCGCTGCCCGCCAGCACGCGCAGCAGCGACGACTTGCCGGTGCCGTTGCGGCCGATCAGGGCCAGCCGTTCACCGGCTTCGAAGGACAGGCCGGCGCCGTCGAGCAGGGCCACGTGGCCATAGGCCAGGTGGGCATTGGAAAGAGAGAGGATGGCCATGCCGGGGATTGTCGGCGACGGCGCGCGCTGCCGTCCGGGCGCGGGCCGGCAGCAGTGCTTGTCAGGCGTGGGTCGCCCAAGCGGATGTGACAGCGCGCAAGGGCTGACAAGAACCAGGGCGACAGCCGCGCTACCGAGCCTTTGCAGTTCGTGGGCCAACTGCTGTGGCTGCCTACCTCGGAGTCAAACCTGTGTCCCTGGTCGCGTGTCGCTGAATGGCTATGAGATCGCCAGGAAACGGTCGTTCGCCTGTACCGGCTGCCGGCCATTGCGGGCACTCGCCCTTCGCGAATACCGTGTTGACAAAGACCGGTCCCCGGGTGCAGCGGAAGTAGCCCGTACTGGTTCTTGCTACTCAGTCTGGGTGGAACATCGGCTGAAGCGGTTCTTCTTCGAGACTCATGTGGTCGAGCCGCCAGCGCTTCAGCATTCGGCTCTCTGCCACGGTCATAGCGCTGTCGGACACCGCTTCGCACGACAGGAGTTGAATGTCATGCCAATGGCCGTCCGCGCGGAACGCTTTCTCGAAGTCACTCTCGATTGCATCGGCGGCGCCCTGAGCCGCCGGGTATGCCTTGGGCTCGTCCTTGGCGCTGTCGTACAAGACGGTCACTCGGAGCTTGTACACGTCGTCCGGCCCGTCGCGTTTGACTTCCTCGCCGTCGTCCACATCGAAAAATACAGCCAGGACATGCTGCGCAGCATCGTCGAGGGCTTTGGCAATCTTCCGGTCCAACTTGGCGGGCTTTGCCTTCAGCCGATTCTCGAACTCGTCCGCAAATGCCGCGCGGTGGTAGCGTGCGGCAAGCCAGTGTTGCAGCGTGACCAAACTCTCAGGCGACAGCACCAGGTCGGCCCGCGGCTCGAACTGAAGTACATCACCTTTCGGGCGACTGCACTTCGAGCTGACGCGGAGTTCGACGGGCACCCCGACTTCGCCGCAACGGAACGCAAGGTGCAGGCGCCGCGCCGTCTTTGCGTGGGTGTCACCTCCGAGGCGATCGATGCAAAAACCGATGATGACTTCGACCTCTGGTTCGCTCTCATCGTCGCAGGCGATATCGCAGTCGTGCGAGACGACAACCACTACGGTGTTCTCGGCCCCCCGGGCAGAAATCAGCTTAAGAGCGGTCGCCGCTTCAACGGTGAGAACGTGTCCTTGACGCCATTCAGTTGTGTTCCGTGGGGTGCCCGCCATAGCACCCCGCGTCACGCATCTTCGGAAACAGCAGGCGTGCCGTAGCCATCAGCGCTGACCGGCACGCGCTTACGGCCAGCGAGCTGCTGGCTGAGTCGTTGTCGCTGAGCGGCCTCGCGCTGCAGCGTCGGCACGAGGGAGCGAGCAACCCGCTCCACGTCACCGCCACTTAGCACGGCGTCCAGCACCGTCCCACCGCCCGAGACTTTGCGTCGCAGCGTCTTGGCATCAACCTTAACGTTCGCCTCTGCAAATACTTCGGCGGCCCGCGCCAGAATGGCCAATCGATGGGCGGCTTCCCGAGCCGGTTGCGCACCGGCCTGCCAGTCGTATACCGCCTGGCGCGACACGCCGAACAGATTGGCGAGCTCGAGGACTCTGGGCTTGAGAACGCCACGCACGAGCGCGAGGTCTTGCGCCGGGGTGCGCTCGAGCGCGAGGGCTTCTCGTACTTGTGCCTCTGCGCCTTCAGCCCTGTAGTGAACATTGGTGATGGAGGTCGAATAGCTTCGCTCCAAGGCCTGCGGCGATACGAATCCCATTGTTCCGGCTACGCAATACGCGAAGGACCGAATCAGGCCGTTCTTCCCGCCACCCAGGCGCGGCACAGCTCCAACGCTGGGTGGCGGCTGGTATCCAGATGCGTAGAGTGTGCTTGCCAAGGCTGCCATGCGATCTCCCTTCCTTACTGCCACGCCGCAAGGGCGTATTTGGTGACGCTGGCATCAAACGCCATTCGAATTTTCAAATGGAGCATATCCAAACGTTGCCGAAGCTCGCCCATATCGATGGGCTGACGTTTCGTTTGAGATGCATCGGTATCGATGATGGCATGAAGGCAGCTCACATTCTCGAATCGTTCAGGTACCTTGAGGCCCTGCGGCTCCAGGTCCATAGGGAATCCCAGCGGACCATTGCGCACAATAATTCTCGACACCAGATTCGCTTCAGGTAGCGGAATATGCGTCTCGGAAAGCGACAAGCCAATTGGCACGCCCTCAGGCAGGCGCCCTGCAAGGCCGAGAACACCGGGCGCGAGGTACTTCACAAGTTCATCAGGTCCACCGGCGGGAACAACGGCATCTAGATACCGAATGCCGACGCGCTCTGTGTAGTCGAGGCCGATGCACTCATGCACGATGCCGACTCCAGTCATGAACTGGTCGAGGAAATGCTCAAAGGCGTCGTACTCCGTGGTTTGAAAAGAAAGCGCACCTTCCTCCACGATGAATCCCCGCGTGCCATCCGTACTGAGGAAGAGATGTCGCTCGACCGGCTTCGGGATAAGCCGCTTTGCGTCCGGCTCCCCGTCAGAGTGACCGAACGTCACCTGCACAACCAAATTTGAACCAGGCTGGTGGTCCGGATACCCTGCCTTGCGCATCCGATCCTGGATGTCCGGGAGGTATGCACCGAGACGAAGGATGGGGTTGTGTCGCACCTGGGCCAGCGTGTAGTACACCGGCGCGTTCTTCATCTTCTTGCCCATGCGCACCTCAGTTGACAAGCGACTTGACAGTTTACACGTGACTTGACAATCGTCCACCCCCAAGGCTGATGTCGCACGACTGTGGCGTCGCATTCGTCACGCCGGCCCACGCGGCAAGTTGAACAAACGCCGGCTTGCGAGGGCGGGAGGACATTCGACCGAAGGTGCCACCAC
>JANOLY010000107.1:0-2203 GCA_031420055.1 Burkholderiales bacterium
GAACCCGCGGAGGGCTGTTAACCCTCACATGCTTTCCAGGCATGCGACTTAAACCGCTCATCCACCCTTCCGAGACAGCCGACGATTCTAGCCCTGCGGTGCAGGGGCCAGCGCGAGCTTGCGCAGCCAGTCCAGCAGCACGTACTCCAGTGCTTTTGCATGGGTGGACTCCAGCACCACGGGTGGTGCGCAGCCGGCCTCAAAGGCCTCGCGCCAGCGCAGTGCGCACACGCACCAGCGGTCGCCGGGCGCAAGGCCCTTGAAACGGTGCTCGGGGCGCGCGGTGATGAGGTCGTTGCCGCGTTCCATCTGGAAGTTCAAAAACTCCACGGTCATGCGGGCGCACACCACGTGGCTGCCGTGATCGCTGTCGCCGGTTTCGCAGCAGCCGTCGCGGTACCAGCCGGTCAGCGGGTCGTAGGAGCAGGCCAGCAATGGCGTGCCCAGCACGTTGAGCGCGGGTTTGGCCGTCACGGGCTGACTTTGGCGCCCTTGAACAGGGTCATGGCGGTGCCAATCAAGCCCGCCACTTCGCTCAGGTTGCCGGGCACGATCATGGTGTTGTTGGTCTTGGCCAGATGGCTGTAGGCCTCGACCGCGCGTTCGGCCACCTTGAGCTGCACGGCCTGCTCGCCGCCGGGCTGCTGGATGGCCGCAGCGATCTTGCGGATGGCGTCGGCCGTGGCTTCGGCGACCAGGCTGATCGCAGCCGCCTCGCCCTGGGCCTTGTTGATCTCGGCCTGCTTCTCGCCCTCAGAGCGGGCAATGAAGGCCTCGCGCTCGCCGGTGGCGATATTGATCTGCTCCTGGCGCCGGCCCTCTGAGGCCGCGATCAGCGCGCGCTTCTCACGCTCGGCGGTGATCTGTGCTTGCATGCTGCGCAGGATCTCTGCTGGCGGGGTCAGGTCCTTGATTTCGTAGCGCAGCACCTTGACGCCCCAGTTCAGCGCAGCCTCGTCCAGCGCCTCGACCACCGACGAGTTGATGATGCCGCGCTCTTCGAAGGTCTTGTCCAGCTCCATCTTGCCGATCACGCTGCGCAGCGTGGTCTGCGCCAGCTGGGTGATGGCGACGATGTAGTTGCTCGATCCGTAGCTGGCACGCATCGTGTCTGTGACCTGGAAGTACAGGATGCCGTCGACCTGCAACTGGGTGTTGTCGCGGGTGATGCAGACCTGGCTGGGTACGTCGAGCGGCACCTCCTTGAGCGAGTGCCGGTAGGCCACGCGCTCAACGAACGGGATGACGAACTTCAGGCCCGGCGTCAGCGTGCGGTCGTACTTGCCCAGGCGCTCGATGACCAGCGTGCTTTGCTGCGGCACGATCTTGAAGGTGCGCGAGATGAAGATGATCGCGATGACAGTGAGGATGAGTGCAACTTCCATTTTTCTCTTTCAGTTGGGCGCGGCAGGCGCGACGCCGAGTTGGGTGCCTTTGACGGAGACGATAGTGTGCTCGCCGGGCGCGGGCTCGCCCGTACCGGCGAATCGCACAGACCAGGACGCGCCGCGATACTGGACCCGTGCCGAGCCGTCGGGCGACCAGTTGTCGACCCGAACGGTTTGCCCGATGTCGAGGTTGGCGTCACGGTTGGATTCAATCGGCGCCGATCTCGGCGCGCTGGCGCGTTTGTAGTGCCAGACTGCCGTGGCCCCGGCGCCGAGCAGGGCGGCGCTCACCCACTGCCCCGTGCTGCCTGCGCCCGCGTGCGCGGCCAGTGCACCGGCCGCGCAGCCCAGCGCCAGCATCAGAAGGTAGAAGGTGCCGGTGGCCAGCTCGGCGGCCACCAGCACCCCCGCAGCAAGCCACCACAGCGTGGATGGGCTCAAGTCCATTGTTGCCTCCTGTTGACGAACGGGTGTGCGGATGAGTGTAGCCACAGCCGCACGCGCCCGCATCCGGCATCCGGCCGCATCCGGCCGCATGGACCCTACACTTCGCGGTCTTTGCACCTGTGCCGGAGGCCCGCGCCATGATCCGCTTCCGATTCCCCATCGTCATCATCGACGAAGACTTCCGCTCCGAGAACACCTCGGGTTTCGGCATCCGCGCGCTGGCCCAGGCGATCGAGAAGGAGGGCTTCGAGATCCTGGGTGCCACCAGCTACGGCGACCTGAGCCAGTTCGCGCAGCAGCAAAGCCGCGCCAGTGCTTTCATCCTGAGCATCGACGACGAAGAGTTCACCCCTGGCCCCGAGCTGGAC
>JANOLY010000108.1:0-5074 GCA_031420055.1 Burkholderiales bacterium
CTCGCAGCGCACGCTGCCGCCATGGGCCTGCGCGATCTGCCGCACCAGTGCCAGGCCCAGGCCCACGCCGCCTTCGCGTTCGGCATGGCCGGGCAGGCGGAAGAAGGCTTCGAAGATGCGCTCGCGGTGCGCTTCGGGCACACCGGGGCCGCGGTCGCAGACCCGCAGTTCGGCGCCTGCCGCCGTGGCGCGCACGCTGGTGTCGATCTCGGCGCCGCCGTAGCGGCGGGCGTTTTCCAGCAGGTTGCGCACGGCCCGGCGCAGCAGCTTTTCGTCGCCATGCACCTGGGCGTCATCACCTTGCACGACGGCGCCGACGCGGGCCGCCTCTTCGGCGGCCACGGCCAGCAGGTTGACGGGTTCGCGCGACAGGGTGGCGGCGGCACCGTCCAGCCGGCTGGCCAGCAGGACCTCTTCGACCAGCGCGTCGAGCTCGCCGATGTTGGTGTCGATCTCGCGACGCAGACGCGCGCGCTGCGGCTCGTTGCTGTCTTCGAGCATCTGCACGGCCATCTTCAGCCGCGCCAGGGGCGAGCGCAGTTCGTGGCTGGCGTTGGCCAACAGGCTCTGGTGCGAACGCAGCAGCGCCTGAATGCGCGTGGCGGCAAGGTTGAAGCTGGTGCCCAGCGCGGCCACTTCGTCGCGGCCTTCTTCGGACACGCGTTGGTGCAGCGCGCCGGCACCGAAGGCTTCCACACCTTGCTTCAATGCATCCAAGCGGCGCGTCAGGCGGCGCACGACCGGCCAGGAGCCGGCGGCCACGGCCAGAAAGATGATCAACAGCAGCAGCACCAGGCCGACGCCGTCGGGCAGCCAAGGCGGGCGCAGCAGCGCGGGCAGCAGCGGCGGGTCGCCCGGCGGCACGCCTGCCGCACCCGGCCCACCCGCCCGCCCGCCCGGCATGCCGCGCCCGGCATTGGGCCGTGTCACGCGCAGGATGCGACCGTCGTCGAGCACGATGGTCTGCACGCGCCCGGCCAGGGCCGGGTTGTCCAGGTCGCGGCGGATGAAGGAGTCCGACGCGCCGATGCGCACACCCTGGGCATCGTCCAGCGCCATCGGCACGCGCAGGCGCAGCGACCAGTCGCGCAGCGCCGCGGCCTGCTCGGCGGGCGCGGTGTCGGCAGCCGGCAGGGCGCGCTGGATGAGGTCACCCCAGGCCTCGCCGCGTTCGCGCACGGCGGCATCGACGCGGCCCCGCTGCTCTTCGAAATGCCGCTGCACCAGCCAGCCCGAACCCAGCGCAAACAGCGCCAGCGCCGCCACCACCGTGACGTAGATGCGCAGGGTCAGCGAGCGCATCGACCGGGCTCTAACTTTCGTGATCCGGGGCGAAGCCCTGGATCATGGAAGGCTTTCCAATCAATCAGGGGCGTCCTGCCGGCGTGCAAACACATAGCCGGCTCCGCGCACCGTGAGCACGCGGCGCGGCGTCTTGGGGTCGTCCTCGATGAGCGCCCGGATGCGCGAGATGTGCACGTCGATGCTGCGGTCGAAGGCTTCCAGCGGGTGGCCCTTCAGCGCGTCCATGATCTGGTCGCGCGACAGCACGCGCCCCGGGCTTTGCGCCAGCACGCTGAGCAATTCAAACTGGTGGCTGGTGAGGTCGCAGGGTGCGCCGTCCAGCCGTGCCTGGCGCGCGCCGACGTCGATCTCCAGGCGGCCGAAGACCAGTACCTCGTCGCGTAACAGCTCGGGCGCCGAACGGCGCAGCAGTGCCTTCACCCGCGCCAGCAACTCGCGCGGCTCGAAGGGCTTGCCCAGGTAGTCGTCGGCGCCGACTTCCAGCCCGACGATGCGGTCCATGGGTTCACCGCGGGCGGTCAACATCAGCAAAGGCAAGCGGCGGGTGCGCGCCTGCGCGCGCAGTTCACGGGTGAGGTCCAGTCCGTCGCCGTCGGGCAGCATCAAATCGAGCAGCAGCGCGTCGTAGTGCGTCTGCTTGAGCCGCTCGCGGCCAGCGGCCAACGAGCCGGCGGTGTCGACCTCGAAGCCACTGCGACGCAGGTAGTCGCCCACCATCTCGGTCAGGCGCAGGTCGTCGTCGATTAGCAGCAGGCGGCTGGTCACGGCACGAGTTTCACACAAGGCGCCGGCGCCGGCTGGCCGGGCAGCCGGGGCGAACCCGGTCCTGCCCGCCAGCATGTTCACGCTTACTTCACCCCGGCCGGCTTGCCCAACAGCGACTCGGCCTCGGCACGGTGGCGTTCGGCCATGGCGTGGCGCCTTTTCATCATCTCGGCCATGGTGGCGCGCTGCGCAGGCGTGAGCACGCGGCTGGACTCGACCATGGCCTGCAACATGCGCTTGCTGACCTGGCCGTGCAGGGTCTGCATCTGCAAGCGCAGCGCCTCGGCGGCGTTGGCGTCGACGGCGGGCTGGGTGAAGACCGCCGCACTCTGATCGCGCAGCGTCTTCATCTGCGCGTGCACCGGCTTGAGTTCGTTGCGAGCAGCGTCCATCATGGTTTTGATCTGGGCCTTCTGCTCGGCACTGGCGCCGACGCGGTCGAGCATGCGGCCCATGTGGCTGGGGCCGTCCATGCCCATGCCCATGCCGCGGCCACCCATGTCGCCATGCGCGCCGTGCATGGCCATGCCGCCCGGCTCGCCGGCGGCGGCCTGGGCGGTTTGCACGACGGCGCCGCCCATGCCGATGAGGGCGGTGAGGGCCAGCAGCTGCAGGGCGCGGGAGGGGGTCTTGAAGTGAGCGGTTTTCATGCGGAATCTCCGGGGTGAGGAATTTGGAGATTGAATGTTGCGCCCCGGCTGTATCGGGCCGGTGCGCACGCCGTAAAGATGTGTGAGCCCCCCTCCCCCCCCCTGGGCCAGCCACCTGGCCGGAGCCTTGCTACGGCGCGGCCGGCACCACACGCATCAGGCGGCGCTGCAGGTTGAACACCGGCTGGGCGCAGCGCAGGTCCAGGCGCAGCAGCACACCGCTGAGCCGGTCCACGGCGATGGCGCCGTCGACCCGGGTGAAGCTGTCGCCCACCGTGGCGTCGCCGAACAACTCAATCACCGCCACATCAAAACGCCGTCCCGCCACGGTTTGCGGCCCCACGGCCACCACCTGCCCACGCATGCGGGCGCGCGCCAGTGGGTCGCCGGCCACGACGATGTCGCCTGCAATCACTTGCCCCAGCACCAGTTCGGAACGCAGCAGGTGGGTCCATTGCAGCCAACCGCGGGGTGCCGTCTTGACGTTGCCAGCCATGTCCTGCTGCCAAAGCTGGTCGCCGCCCGCACTTTCCAGCGAGAACTCCATTTCGTTGCGGCGCAGCGCCCCCAGGCGCAGCGACCACTCGGTGGCAGGCTGGCGCAAGCTGCGCCGGTCTTCATACACCAGGCGGTCCCCCAGCGCTACCTGCAGGCCCGCAGCGCGCGCGGCGGCCAATTCCACGCCCACCGACGGGCAGCCCTGCGCGCCGGCAGCCACACGCAAGGCCTCGTCGCGGCCCTTCAGGCGGGCCAGGTCGGCGGCTTCCAGGCCGTCCGGGCGCATGGCGAGGATGGCCGGCCAGAACACCGTGACACCCAGCCCCAGGGCCAGGATGTTGTTGCCGGCACGCTCGTCTACCGAATAGGCCACGTCGGCGGCACGCTGCTGAACCCGGTCGAGCTCGTCGTCGATGCGGGTGCACGACCATCCAGCGAAGTCCGCCGGGCTGGCCGGCAGTGGCTTGACGTCGACCGAACGCGTCGCGCAGCCCACCAACAGGCTGGTGACCAGACAGGCGGCAAGAGCGGACTCGCGGCGAAACATCAGGCCTGCATTGTGCCGCTGCCCGGCAGCGAAATTCGCAGCCTGTCGATCGGGCCGCGGCGACGCCGGCTGCACGCGCACTGGCACCACAATTCGCCCCGTGAGCACCCACCTTGCCTTTGCAGCCGTCCGCCTGGCCGCCCTGTGCGCCGCCCTGGGGTGCACGCTAGCCACCGCCCAGGGCACCGTGGCTGCTGGCCCGCCGGCCACTGCATCCGAGTCGGGCGCCGTGCGAGCGCAGGCGCTGCGACCCCGCGAGACCATCGTGCTGGACGGCACGCTCTCACACCCGGCCTGGCAGCGCGCGGTGGCGCACGAGCGCTTCACCGAGAAGGACCCCGTCAACGGCGCCGCCCCGCCGCAACAGACGCGCTTCCAGGTGCTCTTTGACGAGCGCGCGTTGTATGTCGGCGTCACCGTCATGGACACCGATCCGGCGCGCATCCGCGACCCCATCGTGCGTGTCGACCACGTCAACCGCACGCAGGACTTCGTGGTGGTCTATGTCGACGCCATCGGCAGCAAGCGTTCGGCGCAGTTCTTCCGCGTCAACGCCGCCGGCAGCACCGCCGACGGCCTGCACACCGCAGCCGACGACAACGAAGACTTTTCGCCCGACTTCGACTGGGACGCCGCCGTGGCGCGCAACCCGCAGGGCTGGACAGCGGTGCTTCGACTGCCGTTTGCGTCGCTGCGCTTCGCGCCCGGCGCGCACGACTGGCGCATCATGGTCGCGCGGCGCATCCCGCGCGAGCAGTTCCACCTGGCCGCCTCGGTACCCATCCCGCGCGAGCTGCCCAGCTTCATCGCCAACATGCAGGCACTGCAGGGCGTGACACTGCCGCAGGACAGCCAGTTCGTGACCCTGCGGCCCAGCGTCACGCTGCGCCGCGATGAACCCGCCCAGGGCCCCGACCGTGCCAAGAGCGGCACCCGCAGCAGTGCCAGCCTGGACGTGAAGTGGCGCCCGCGCGCCCAAGCCGTCATCGACGCCACCTTGCAGCCCGACTTTTCACAGGTGGCGCTGGACGTACCGCAACTGGCGGGCAATTCACGTTCTGCCCTGTACTTCCCCGAGAAGCGGCCGTTCTTCTTCGAGTCGGCCGACCTGTTACGCACACCCACCGACGCTTTCTACACACGCAGCTTCACCGAGCCGCGCTGGGGCCTGCGCGGCACCTGGCGCAGCACCGACTGGGCCGGCACCGCGCTGGCACTGGACGACCGCGGCCGCGGCCTGGTGTTGCTGCCCGGGCCGTATGGCACCGACGCCACCGAGCAGCCGGCTTCACGCGTGGTGGCAGCACGG
>JANOLY010000109.1:0-3912 GCA_031420055.1 Burkholderiales bacterium
TACTGGATTAACGCCAGCGGGTCGTCGGTGCCGGCGCGGCTGGCATGCTCGGTGAACACTTCCAAGGCGCTGTAACCGGCGCGCTGGCGCTTGAAGGCGGGGCTGAAGAGCTGCTCGCGCATGGGGCCGCGCAGGATGGAGACAGAGTGGAAATAGGCCTCGACCGAACTGCGTGCCATGCCCTCGAAGGTGGTCTTGGCGCGGAACATGCGCGGCGCCCAGTCGGCCTTGGGGTAGACGCGCCCGAGCATGCCGAACAAGGGCTGGCGGATGCCCGCCGGCAGGGCCGAGCGCAGCTTTTCTTCCATCAGGTGCAGCCGGTAGCGGCGGTAGCCGCCGAAGGTTTCGTCACCACCGTCACCCGACAGCGCCACCGTGACGTGCTTGCGGGCCAGCTGGCAGACGCGGTAGGTGGGGATGGCCGAGCTGTCGGCATAGGGCTCGTCATAGAGGCGGGCCAGCGTGTCGATGAGGTCGAAGTCGTCGCTCTTGACGGTTTCCACGCGGTGGTTGGTGGCGTAGCGCGTGGCCACCTTTTGCGCAAACTCGCTCTCGTTGAACTGCGGGTCGTCGAAGGCGATGGAGCAGGTGTTGACGGGCTCTGCCGACAAGCCCGCCATGGCCTGCACCACGGCGCTGGAATCCACGCCGCCAGACAGAAAGGCGCCCAGCGGCACCTCGGCAATCATGCGCAGCCGCACCGATTCGCGCAGGCGGGACACCAGTTCTTCGCAGGCATCTTCGACACTGCTGGGGTTGCCCAGGGTGAAGTTCACGTCCCAGTACTCCTGCGGCGCGCCCACCGTCTGGCCGCGGCGGATGAGCAGCGAATGCGCCGGTGGCAGCTTCTTCGCCTGGCTGAAGATGGTGCGCGGCTCGGCCACATAGCCCAGCGCGAAGTACTCCTCCACGGCCAGCGGGTCCATCTCGCGCTTGAGGCCGCCACCGCGGCCGTCGTCATAGGCCAGCAGCGACTTCAGTTCGCTGCCGAACAGCAGCGTGCCATCGTCCAGCAGCGCGTAGTACAGCGGTTTCACACCCAGCCGGTCGCGCGACATGAAGAGCAGCTGCTGGTTGCGGTCCCACAGCACGAAGGCAAACATGCCACGAAAGCGCTGCACGCAGGCCGCACCCCAGGCTTCCCAGGCGTGCACGATGACCTCGGTGTCGCTCTTGGTCGTGAACACATGGCCTAACGACTGAAGTTCAGGAATGAGTTCCTGGTAGTTGTAGATCTCGCCGTTGAAGATGACGACGACGCTGCCGTCCTCATTGAACAGCGGCTGCTGGCCGGTGGCGATGTCGATGATGGACAGCCGCCGATGCCCCAGGCCCAGGCCGGGCTCGATGTGCAGGCTGCCTTCGTCGGGACCGCGGTGCAGTTGGCTGTCGTTCATGCGCTGCAGCACGGCGCGGTCTACGGCGCGGGTGCTGCGGGTGTCGAAGAGGCCGGTGATGCCGCACATGGTTGCGCTCGCTTGAGGTTGCTTCAGGTGCAGGGGTTGCTACGGTCGCGCAAGTGAAGTCTCAGCGGCGCGTGGATCGGGTCAGAACATCGTCGTAAACGCGCTGGTACGCGGCCACCATGCTGTGCAGACTGAAATGCTGTTCGACGCGCGCCCGGCCCGCCAGCCCCCAAGCCTGGGCTCTGGCGCGGTCGGTCGCCAACTGGACAAGGGCATCGGCCATCGCATCCACATCGCCCGAAGGCACCACCGTTCCGGTTCGTCCGGCATCCACCAATTCGGCGTTGCCGCCGACCTGGGTGGCCACCACAGGCAAGGCGCATGCCATCGCTTCGAGAATGGTATTCGAGATGCCTTCGGCCTTGGACGGCAGCACGAAACAATCCAGCCCGCGCATGACATCCGGCACATCGGCGCGCTCGCCCGGCAGCCAGGCCAGATCGGCCACCCCGGCCGCGTTCAGGACTGCCAGGGATTGGGCACGCAGCGGGCCGTCACCGACCATCACCAGTCTCAGGCGGTCACGCAGTGCGGGCTGACGCGCCAGCGCACCAACAAAGGCGCGCGCCAGCAAGGTCTGGTCTTTGACGGTCTGCATGCGGCCGACCGTACCGACCAGCCAGTGCGGCGCGGCGCCGAAAGCACAGCCGGCAATGGGTGCTCGGCCGCCCTGCGCGGGCGCAAAGAGCGTGGTGTCCACGCCGTTGTAGACCTGCACGACGCGCGACGCCCGCAGCCCCACCCGCTGGGTCAGGTACCCAGCGAGGTCCTGCGACAGCGCCACGTAACGGTGCACAAAGGGGCTGTAGGCACGCCGCATCCACTGGTGGCGGCGGCTGCTGCCGTCCAGGTCTTCCACGTCGCGGCCATGCTCGCCGTGCACCCGGCCCGGCACGCCGGCCCACCAGGCGGGCACCTGGCATTCCAGCGCCGCCAGATTGCGGGTGTGAACGATGTCGGGCTGCAGCTGGCGCATCAGCCGTGCCAGCCGCGGGTACAGCCGGGCCCCGTGGCCCGGCGGCTTGTGCAGTGAGACGAATTCCACGTCCTGCCGCGTGATGCGCGACGAGAAGGTGGGCACCACCTCCGTCAAAGCCACCACGGCATGGCGGTAGGCATCGGCCGACATGTGGTTGATGAGGTTGACGACACCGTTTTCGAGACCGCCGGTGTCGAAGCGGTAGACCACATGAAGCACCAAGGGCCCGGCAGAACCGGTCGTGCGGACCATGGCGCGCGGCGGGCCGGTCAGCGCGCGGCGGCGATCACAGTCGCCACACAGTCAAAGCCCGACCCGTGAGCGACGTCTCGGCCGATGGCCCCCAGACTCACGCTTCCACCCGCTCAAAGACGAAATTCGCCAACTCGGCGCGGTCCTGCGCATGTTCGATGGTCATGGCCACCATGCGCCCCTGAGCGTCCATGTCGATGAGCGTGTTCTCGTCCAGGTCACGCGTCTCGACCACGGCCGCTTCGCGCAGTTCGATGTACAGCGTGTCCGTGTCTTCAAAGTAGCGAACTTTCATCTACAACCGCCATACCCTCAAGCCCGCCGCCGCCAGCGCCGCCTGGTCGTACACCGCCTTCACATCGATGAACGCCCCGCCCTTGACCAGCTTGCGCGCGAGCTGGTCCACCGCCAGCCCCGTGTACTCGCGGTGCGCCACCGCGGCGACGATGGCATCGGCCCGCGGCAGGTCTTCGAACGGCGTCAGCGCCACGCCGTACTCGTGCATGGCCTCGGCCGATTCGGCCTGCGGATCGGTCACGAACACCTCGACGCCGTAGCTCTTGAGTTCATTGATGATGTCGATGACCTTGCTGTTGCGCAGGTCGCCGCAGTTTTCCTTGAAGGTCAGCCCCAACACGTTGACTTTGGCGCCCTTGATGGTGCTGCCGGCGGCGATCATGTGCTTGATGGTCTTCTCGGCGATGAACTTGCCCATGCCGTCGTTGATGCGCCGCCCGGCCAATATGACCTGCGGGTGGTAGCCGATCATGTCGGCCTTGTGCGTCAGGTAGTACGGGTCCACGCCGATGCAATGCCCGCCCACCAGGCCCGGCTTGAACTTGAGGAAGTTCCACTTCGTGCCCGCGGCCTCCAGCACCTCGGTGGTGTCGATGCCCAGCTTGTCGAAGATGATGGCCAACTCGTTCATCAGCGCGATGTTCAGGTCGCGCTGGGTGTTTTCGATGACCTTGGCGGCCTCGGCGGCCTTGATGGAGCTGGCGCGGTGCACGCCGGGGACGATGATCTTTTCGTACAGGCGCGCCACGCGGTCCAGTGTCTCGGGGCTGTCGCCGGAGACGATCTTCAAGATCTTGGTGAGCGTGTGCTCCTTGTCGCCCGGGTTGATGCGCTCGGGGCTGTAGCCGACAAAGAAGTCTTCCTTCCACTTCAGGCCCGACTCGCGTTCGAGCACCGGGATGCAGACCTCCTCGGTGG
>JANOLY010000110.1:0-9760 GCA_031420055.1 Burkholderiales bacterium
AGCGCCTGCAGGGCTTCGTCTATGCCTCGGGCAACACGATGAAGCCGATCTTCACGATGGCCAAGCGGGCGCAGAACAAGCGCGTGGCCTACGCCGAGGGCGAGGAGGAGCGCATCCTGCGCGCTGCGCAGGTCGTCGTCGACGAGGGCCTGGCGCGGCCGACGCTGATCGGCCGGCCGGCGATCATCGCCCAGCGCATCGAGAAGTTCGGCCTGCGGCTGAAGGAGGAGCTGGACTACGACATCGTCAACGTCGAGAACGACCACCGCTACCGCGACTTCTGGCAGACCTACCACCGCCTGACCGAGCGCCGCGGCGTGACGGTGCAGATGGCCAAGATCGAGATGCGCCGCCGCCTCACATTGATAGGCGCCATGCTGCTGGCCAAGGGCGAGGTCGACGGCATGCTGTGCGGTACCTGGGGCATCACCGCGCACCACCTGCACTACATCGATCAGGTCATCGGCAAACGCCAGGGCGGCAGCCCCAGCACCCCGCAAGACGTGCAGATCTACGCCTGCATGAACGGCCTGATGCTGCCGGGCCGGCAGGTGTTTCTCGTCGACACCCATGTCAACGCCGACCCCAACCCGACCGAGCTGGCCGAGATCACGGTGATGGCCGCCGAGTCCATGATGCGCTTTGGCGTCACCCCCAAGGCCGCCTTGCTCAGCCACTCCAACTTCGGCACCAGCGAGCACCCCAGCGCGCTGAAGATGCGCGCCACCTTGGCGCTGCTGCGCGAGCAGGCGCCATGGCTGGAGGTGGACGGCGAGATGCACGGCGACGTGGCCCTGGACGCCGCGGCTCGGCGCGTCGTGATGCCGCACAGCACCCTGCAAGGCGACGCCAACCTGCTGGTGCTGCCCAACATCGACGCGGCCAACATCGCCTACAACCTGCTCAAGACGGCGGCCGGCGGCGGCATCGCCATCGGCCCGGTGCTGTTGGGCGCGGCGCGGCCGGTACACGTCCTGACGCCTTCGGCCACGGTGCGGCGCATCGTCAACATGACAGCGGTCACAGTCGCCGAGGCGCAGGCCGCGGCCAGCGCAGCGCCGGGGCCTGCCTGAGTGGCCCAGAATGACCCCGCCGGCACGGTCCAGCATGTGAGCGCCCACTGATAACCCCGCGGGTTTACCCCATTTTTGGGCATTGGACTTGAGTTTTTAGGGGGTCTCCGGTAACATTCTGGTTTGATTTTTCAGGGTTAACCCGTGATTTCGATCGGTCTACCCTCGGGCCCAACCCCACACAGCGGTGTCGTCCGCCTAGCTGCTCGCAAGCTGGGTTTGGCTTTGTGGGTGGCGGGCGGGCTGCTGGTGTCGGCGTCGGTGGGTGCGCGCAACACCGAAGCACCTGCCGGTATGTCGGCCGTGGCCTTGCTCACTTTGCCCGTCCAGGCGCAGTCCACCTACCGGCTGATTCTTGGCGGGGGGCCGTTTCCGTACGACAAGGACGGCACCGTCTTTGGCAACCGGGAAAAACTTTTGCCGGCCGCAGCACGGGGCCATTACCGCGAGTACACCGTCAAGACACCGGGTGTGTCGCACCGGGGTGCGCGCCGCATCGTCTGCGGCGGAAAACCACCCAACCAGCCTGAAGCCTGTTTTTACACCGATGACCACTACGCCAGTTTTCGACTGATTGCGCGATGACCACCGGTTCTGAGTCTTTCCGCCATTCTTCCCTTATCCCGCTAAGTTCAACAAGGAGGCAAGCGACCATGCTGTTGCAGACCATCCGCCCCAACCTCGTACAAGCCATCCGCGCCTACCGTGTCGACGACCTGATGAAGGCCGCCAACTCGGCAGGGCAGCACTTTCTCTACGCCAACCTGGCCGAGGCGCAGTCCAAACAAGAAGTGCTGGAGGGGCTGGCGCAAGCCTTCACCTTCCCGGCGCACTTCGGCAAAAACCTGGACGCGCTGTTCGACTGCATGACCGACCTGGTCCACAAGTCCGGCCAGCAACCGGGCTTTGTTGTCGTGCTCGAGCAGATTCCCGACAACGCACGCTTTGACCGCGAAGCCCGCGAGCAGCTGCTCGAAGTCTTCCGCGACGCCGCTGAGTACTGGGGCGAGCGACGAATACCGTTCCGATGTTTCTATTCTTTTCAGTAGCCCGCTCCCAAGAAACAGGGTCATGGGAGCGGGCTACTGAGGTGGCCCAGACGAGCAACAACGCCCCGGTCAAGCCGGTGGCAAAAGTGGCGGTGCCCAAGAACGGCACCAATCCGAACTTCGGCATGAACATGCCGATGATGAGCAGCGCCTTCGACACCGCGGCCTGGCTGAACGCTGCATAGCGCCGGCTGCGGTGGGCAGCCCGCCCCGCTCGACCAGGGCCCTCGTCAGCGAGGGCCCTTTTTCATGGCGGCGTCATGTCGGCGTCAAGCGGTGCGCCAGCGCCAGGTACTCCGCCACGGGCACCTCCTCGGCGCGGCGCTGCAGGTCAAAGCTCGACTCGATGCCCTGGGCCTCCAGCCAGCGGCCCAGGGTGTGGCGCAGCAGTTTGCGGCGCTGCGAAAACGCCGTCGTCACCAGTGACTGCAGCCGCGCGGGGTCAACGCGCGTGTCCAGTGGCAGCGGCGTCATGCGCACCACGGCCGAGTGCACGCGCGGCGGCGGGTCGAAGGCCTCGGGCGGCACGGCCAGCACGCTGGCCACGCGGTAGCGCCATTGCAACATCACGGTCAACCGGCCGTAGTCCTTGCAGCCGGGCGCAGCGGCCATGCGGTCGACCACTTCCTTTTGCAGCATGAAGTGCTGGTCGGCCACGCTGTCGGCGGACTCCAGCAAGTGAAACAGGATGGGCGTGGAGATGTTGTAGGGCAGGTTGCCGACCACACGCAGCTTGCGGCCCGCGGCCTGCGCCAGCGCCGAGAAGTCCACGCGCAGCACGTCGGCCTCGATCACCGACAAGCCGGCCTGGCCGCGCAGCCGCGCCGCCAGGTCGCGGTCGAGCTCGATGACGGTTAGCGCCTGGCAGCGCCGCAACAGCGGCTGCGTCATGGCGCCCAGGCCGGGGCCGATCTCGACCAGCGCCTGCCCGGGCTGCGGGTCGATGGCGTCGACGATGTCGTCGATCACCAGCCCGTCGGTCAGAAAGTGCTGGCCGAAACGCTTGCGCGCGGTGTGCCTCAAGCGGGGCCCTGGCCCACCGCGTATGCGCTCACTGTGGCGGCTCGCGCATCTCGACGTAAGCCCGGGCGCGGATCTCCTTGGTCCAGTCGATGTAGGCCTGCTCGAACTTGCGTTCGCGCAGCACGTTGCGCGCTTGTTCGCGCACCTGCTTGGGCTCCAGCGCCACGTCGCGCCGCTCGAGCACCTGGATCAGGTGCACACCAAAGCGCGACACCACCGGAGCCGACAAGCCGTTGGGTGGCAAGGCGTTCATGGCTTCTTCGAACTCGGGCACCATCACGCCCGGCGCGGACCACCCCAGGTCGCCGCCGCCGGCGGCGCTGCCGTCTTCGCTGAACTGCCTGGCGATGTCTTCGAAGGTCCGGGCACCGGACTCGATCTGCTTGCGGTAGTCGGCCAAGCGCCTGGCGGCGACCTCGGCGGTGAGCTGCGGCGAGGTGCGCAGCAGCACGTGGCGGGCCCGCGTTTGCGTCACGCGGCCCAGGCCGGCGTCGCCACGCTCCAGCAGCTTCAGGACATGGAAGCCCGCGCCCGTGCGCAGCAGCTCTGGCGCCACCTGGCCCGGCTGCAGGGCTTTGGTGGCCTCGACAAAGGCGTCGGGCAGCCGCGACGCCGGCCGGCGGCCGATCTCGCCGCCGCGCTCGCGGTTGCCATCTTCAGACAGCTCGCGCGCCACCACCTCGAAAGCCTCGCCGCTGCGCACCCGTGCCAGCGCGGCCGCGGCACGCGAGCGGCGGGTTTCCGCCACGGCTGCATTGGCGCCTTCGGGCACCGTGACCAGAATCTGCGCGATGTTGGTGTCAGCATCAGCATTGGCCGTAGCGCGCTGCTGCTCCAGCAGCTGGTCGACCTCTTCGTCACTGATCTGTATACGCCGGTAGACCTCGCGCTCGCGCAGCCGCTCGATCATCATCTGGTCGCGCAGGTTGGCGCGAAAACGCCCGTACTCGATGCCTTCGGCGCGCAGGCGTTCGCGCAGCACGTCCAGGCCGATCTGGTTCTGCGCGGCCACGCTCTGCACGGCACGGTCGATCTCCGGCTCGTCGATGCGCATGCCGCTTTCGCGCGCGTTGGTGATGATCACGCGCTCGTCAATCAAGGCGTCCATGATCTGCTGGCGCAGGTCGGATTCGGGCGGCAGCCGCACGCCAGTGCGCGTGGCTTCAGCCCGCGCGCGCTGCAAGCGCAGGTCGATCTCGGCCGCCGTCACCAGTTCCTGGTTGACGACGGCGGTGATGTAGTCGCCGTTGCGCACGCGGCCCTGGGCGGCCGCCGTCAGGCTGGTGGCCAGCAGGCTTGCGAACAGACTGCCCAGCGCGGCGGCCAGGGCCGGCCTGCGCCAGGGTGGGGATGATTGCTTCATGGGCGGGGCAGGACGGTGTTTCATGGGCCGGCAGGTGAGCGGGCTGGTCGGCAGCGCCGGCATCAGGGCTGCCAGTCGTCGGTCGGGGTGCCGCTGCGGCGCTCGTCGCGCAGCAAGCGGTAACCGGGGATATTGTCCTTCAAGACCTTCAACGGGTTGGAACCCAGCCGCGACAGGCCCACCAGCTCCAGTTGCAGCAGCAGCCGGGTGGTGGCTTCGCTGCGTCCGGTGGACAGCCGCTCGGCCACCACGCGGGCGATCCAGCAGCCCGCGTCGTACTCCAGCCCCAGCACTGAATCGGTGGTGCGGCTGTCCTTGATGCTGTAGTTGACGCGCCCCACGGAGTACCAAGCGCCTGAACAAGCGTTGGCCGATTTGTCGCGCTGCGGCGATGCCGCCGCCACCTGGCCCCACAGCGGCCATTGCCAGCCGAGTTCGAGCTGTTCACTCAAGCCGCGCGCCAGCCGGTAGGTAGCACCCACCGTGCGAAAGGGCCCGGGCGAGTACCGCGCGCCGACGATGGAGCGCACCGAGCGCGAGACGTCGGGGCTGTATTGCAGCGCTGCGTCCAGCGTCCAGTGGGTGACCACGCTGGTCGAGCCCAGCAGCAACAGGTCCGACAGCCGCTGCTCCAGCGGTGCACCGTCGGGCCTGCCGTCGGGCTGCGCGGTGACGAGCTGGCGGCGGAACAGGTAGCGCTGCACCAGGCCCAGGCGCAAGGCCTCGGCGCCGCTCACCGTGTCGACCAAGCGGGTGGTGAAGCCCGCGGTGATCTGGTGCGCGTCGGACACCCGGTCCACGCCCGAGAAGGCGTTGTCAGTGAAGATGGAAACGAAGTTGAAGTCCTTGGCCGCCGCGTCGTACACCGGGAACTGGCTTTGCGCCCGGTAGGGTGTGTTCACGTACAGCAGCCGCGGCTCCAGCGTCTGTTGCAGGTCGCGCCCGAAAGCCTGAGTGCGGCGTTCCAGCTCCAGCCCGGCATCGACGCTGAAGGACGGGATCACCCGGCTGTTGCTGCTCAGCGACCCCGGCTGCAACGAGCGGCTGTCGTAGCTGGCGGCGTTGACCGACAAGCGCGGCACCAACCACCAACCCGGGGGCCGGAACGGCCAGCTCAGAGAACCCAACAGGTGCACGCGCTGGCCAGCCATGCGCCCGGCGCGTTCCAGGGTTCCCGAAGGCAGCGTGAAGTGGTTGTATTCGGTCTCTACCGCGTAGTTGAACCCACCGAACTGCCCCCCGAGCCGCACGCCCAGCTGCGGGCTGCGCTGGTAGGGCGACGCGATGGGCGCGTCTGCCGCTTGCAGCACCTGCCACTGCAGGGCGCGCGCATAGGCCAGGCCCTGTGCGGGCCCGAGCGAGAAGCCGCTCTCGACGCCCAGGCGCAGCGGCAGCAGGCGTGTTGTCAGGCTGTTGCCGGCACTGCGAAAGTCCTTCCACCAGTTGTCGTCGGAGACACGCACCAGCTCGGCGCTGTAGCGCGTGCTGGCGCCCCACTGGCCGTCGTGCGCCCACTGCAACGCATTGCGCGCGCGCCGCGCCACGCGGTCGTCGGGCAGCCATTCAAGCGCCACGCTGCCCTGGTAGACGGGCTCCAGGTAGCGGAACTCGCCGTCCAGCGCCAGGCCGCGGCGGGTGATGAGGCGCGGCGCGAGGGTGGCGTCACGGTTGGGCGCGATGTCCCAGTAGTAGGGCACGCCCAGCTCCAGGCCGCCGCGGTTGTCGAAGTTCACGCTCGGCGGCAGCCAGCCCGAGCGGCGCTGGTCGCCCAGGGGAAAGCTCAGTGTCGGCAAGGCCAGGATGGGCAGGCCCAGGAAGCGCAGCACCGCGCCCTCGGCGACACCTTCGTTGGTGTCCAGGTCCAGGCTCACGCTGCGCGCCGTGAGCACCCAGGCGGGCTCGTGCGGGCCGTCGCGCGGGCAGCTCGTGTACTGCGCGTTGGTGGCCCGCGAGCGCGCGTCGCCCAAAAAATCCAGCCGGTCGGCCCGGCCCCCGGCGCCCAGGCGCGGGAACTCGAACTCGGGCATCAGGAAATAACCCTCGAAGCGCTGCACCTTCAGGGCCAGCTCCGGGCCGGCGTAGACGGCGCCTTCACGCACCACACGCACGTGGCCCTGGGCGGTGGCCAGGTCCAGCGGGGCGTCGTAGGCCAGGCGGTCGGCGCGGATGACGAGCCGGCCGCGGCGGAACTCGACATCGCCCTGCGCGGCGGTCTCCAGCCCGGGCTGGCCGCTGATCTGCCGCGCCTGCAGCACGATGGGCAGCTGCCGGGCGGCGTCGCCCCGCAGTGGTGGCAGCAAGGCGGTGCTGGGCTCCAGCGGCACCGCCGCTGGCAGCTCGGCGCACAGGCCCGGCCCGCTGGCCAGCAGACCGGCCAACAAACCCACCGGTAGGGCCAGCGTCAGTACGCGCATCGAAAGCTAGGTTGCCTCAGAACTCGGGATGGGCGCGGCGGGTGCGAGGCCAAGCGGGCCAGAACGGCGCGGCCGCGTTTGTAAAATCAATTATCCATGAGGCTCAACGACTCCCCGGGCACCGCCCCCTTGCCCATCACCTGGGCCGACCCAGCCCGCCATGCGGCCTTTCAAACCTGGCTGGCCGCCGTCGCGCCGCGTCACGGCATAGCCACAGAAACGTTGGCGCTGGCATCGGCCGACGCCCGCTTCAGACGCTACTTTCGCGCCCGCTGTGGCGCCGGCAGCGTGATCGTGATGGACGCGCCGCCCCCGCTCGAAGACGTGCGCCCCTTCGTGCAGGTGGCCGCACTCATCGCGCAGGCGGGCCTGCATGCACCCGCGGTGCTCGAGGCCGATGTCGAGCATGGCTTCTTGCTGCTGGCCGACCTGGGCGGCGAGGTCTACCTGCAGGCGCTGCAGACTGCCAGCGCCGCCGACGCCGACCGCCTGATGCGCGACGCGCTGCAAGCACTCATCACCTTTCAGCTGCAGGTGCCCGCCGCCGCGCTGCCGCCGTTTGACGAGGCCCTGCTGGCGCGCGAGCTGGCCTTGTTCCCCGAGTGGACCGTGGCACGCGAGTTCGGCATCACCTGGACTGCCGCGCAAGAAGCCACCTGGCAGCGCAGTTGCCGCTTGCTCATAGCCAACGCCCTGTCACAACCCGTGGTGGCCGTGCATGCCGACTGGATGCCGCGCAACCTGATGGTGGCCCAGCCCAATCCCGGCATCCTCGACTTTCAGGACGCGGTGGCCGGCCCCATCACCTACGACCTGGCCTCGCTGCTTCGCGACGCCTTCATCTCGTGGGAAGAGCCCCAGGAGATCGACTGGGCCGTGCGCTGGTGGGACATGGCCCGCGACGCCGGCCTGCCGCTGGGCCCCGTGCTGGGCAGCGACTTTGGCGAGTTCTGGCGCGCGCTGGAATGGATGGGCCTGCAGCGGCATCTGAAGGTGATGGGCATCTTCTGCCGCCTGAAGCACCGCGACGGCAAGGCCAGCTACGCCGCCGACCTGCCGCGCTTTTTTAACTACGCCACCAAAGTGGCCCTGCGCTACCGGCCGCTGGGGCCGCTGGCGGTGCTGCTGGAGCCGCTGACGGCGCAGCCCTTGCGCACCGGCTACACCTTCTAGGCGTGCGCTACTGGGTGGGGTGTCGGTGCCTTGTTGGGCCAGCGGCGACAATGCCCCATCCCCCACCACCCCGCCCGCCGTCGGCAGCCCCCAGGGCCGCTGACAGCCGCTGCCATTGATGTTTGCGATCTTCGAAAACCTGATCCACCCCACCGCGCGCCCGGGCACGGCGCCACCGCAGTCGCTGATGGCCTTCTACTGGCATTACGTGCGCCAGACCAAGGGCTTGTTCGGCGCGATGTTCGTCACCGGCCTGGTGGTGGCGCTGATCGACACGCTGATCCCCGTGTTCATCGGCCGCCTGGTGCGCTTGATGGAGGCAACCGACCGAGGCGCCGCGCTGGCCGACTCCCTGCCGATGCTGGTGGGCATGGCGCTGCTGGTGCTGATAGGCCGGCCGTTGGCGTTGCTGATGGACAGCCTGGTACGCAACAACGCCGTGGTGCCGGGCGTGACCAGCCTGATCCGCTGGCAAAGCCACTGGCACGTGGTGCGCCAGAGCTGGCCGTTTTTTCAGAACGACTTTGCCGGGCGCATCGCCAACCGCGTCATGCAGACCAGCAACGCCGTGCGCGAGTGCGTGGTGTCCAGCATCCGCGCGGTCTGGTACATCGTGATCTACGGCTTGAGTGCCCTGGTGCTCATGAGCCTGGCCGACTGGCGGCTGGCGATTCCCACGGCGCTGTGGTTCGTGGGCTATGTGTTCTTCCTGCGCATCTTCGTGCCGCAGATGCGCGACCTGGCCAAGAACAGCAGCGAACTGCGCAGCATGGTGATGGGCCGCGTGGTGGACAGCTACACCAACATCCTCACCGTCAAGCTCTTCGCCCGCAGCAGCGACGAGGACGCCTACGTGCGCGAGGTCATCGACGAGCACACCGACGCCATCCGCGCGCACATGCGGCTGATCACGCGCTTCATGACCACGCTGTCGGCGCTGAACGCGATGCTGCTGGTGGGCACCGCGGGCATCGGCATCACGCTGTGGGGGCAGGGGCAGATCGACGCCGGCACCGTGGCCACCGCGCTGCCACTGGCCTGGACGATTGCCAACGTGGCCGGCTGGGTTAGCTGGGAGGTGACGGGCATCTTCGAGAACATCGGCGTGGTGCAAGAGGGCATGCAGACCATCGCCGTGCCGCACGCCATGAGCGACCGCGATTCGGCGCGCGCGCTCACCGTGTCAGAAGGCGGCATCCGCTTCGAGGGCGTGGGCTTCACCTACGGCCGCGCCGACGGCAAGAAGGTGCTGGACGACCTGAACCTCGTCATCCGCCCCGGCGAACGGGTTGGCGTGGTCGGCCGATCGGGCGCGGGCAAGAGCACGCTGGTGAATCTGCTGCTGCGCTTCCACGACCTGGAGCAAGGCAGCCTGCGCGTGGACGGCCACGACGTGCGCGAGCTGACGCAGGAGAGCCTGCGCGCGGCCATCGGCATGGTGACGCAGGACACCTCGCTGCTGCACCGCTCGATTGCCGCCAACATCGGCTTCGGCCAGCCCAGCGCCACGCAAGCACAGATCGAAGACGCGGCCAAGAAGGCGCAAGCCCACGAGTTCATCCTGGGCTTGCAGGACTACAAGGGCCGCACCGGCTACGACGCGCAAGTGGGCGAGCGCGGCGTCAAGCTCAGCGGCGGCCAGCGCCAGCGCATCGCCATCGCCCG
>JANOLY010000111.1:0-5631 GCA_031420055.1 Burkholderiales bacterium
AACTCCCCAGACTGCTACGCGGCTACGGGAGAACGCCCGGCATCGATGCCGTCGTGGTCGTGTTGGATACAGACAGGCGCGACTGCAAGGCGTTCTTGAAAGAGCTGAAGGGGCTCGCAACGGCCTGTAAACCCGTGCCGACCACGATGTTTCGGCTGGCAATCGAAGAGATGGAAGCCTGGTACCTCGGTGACCGACCCGCGTTGCTCGAAGCGTACCCACGGGCAAAGATAGGCGTGCTCAATGGCTATGTTCAGGACAGTACATGCGACACCTGGGAGACGCTTGCCGATGCGGTGTACCCGGGCGGTTCAGTTGTAATCAAAAAGAAGGGATGGCCCCTGCCGGGTCAAGTCAAGCACGAATGGGCACAGACGATAGGGCCTCGGTTGGTCCTGGACAGAAACCTGTCGCCGAGCTTCTGCAAGTTCCGCGATGGCCTGCGTTCATTGGCAGAAAAGAGAGTCCTGGCTTGAACCTGATGCACAACTTGGCCCGCCTGTGCGCCGTAT
Organism: Burkholderiales bacterium; assembly: GCA_031420055.1. Taxonomy (GTDB): domain Bacteria; phylum Pseudomonadota; class Gammaproteobacteria; order Burkholderiales; family Burkholderiaceae_C; genus Rubrivivax. The sequence continues at coordinate 513 of JANOLY010000111.1, forward strand.
TGGCAGGCGTGCTGCTCACCGTCATCACGCTGATGACCTGCGTCAGCCTCATCGGGCGCAACACCACGGGCTGGACGATCGTGGGCGACTTCGAGCTCTCGGGCTCGGCGGCGGGCGCAGCCATCGCGCTGTTCCTGCCCTGGTGCCAGCTGAAGCGCGGCAACATCATCGTGGACTTCTTCACCGCGCGCGCCCGTGCTGCCACACAAGACAGGTTGGACCGCTTTGGCGCCCTGTTGCTGGCCGCCGTGATGGCGCTGATGACCTGGCGCACCACCGTGGGTGGCCTGAACGCGTGGAAGAGCCAGGCCGGCTCGATGATGCTGGGCTTGCCTGACTGGGTTGTCTACTGCGCCATGGTGCCGCCGCTGTTGTTGACTGCACTCATCGCCGCGGGGCAGGCGCTGCGCGGCTTTGAAGCAGGGCGCGCAGCGTGACGCCCATCGTGCTGGCGCTGTTGATCTTCGCGGTGATGCTGGTGCTGATGGCGCTGCGCACGCCGATCGCCGTGGCCATGTTCTGCGCCGGTGCGCTGGGCTATGTGCTGCAGGCCGGCTGGCTGCCGCTGGCCAGCTTCTTGAACACACAGGCCTTTGCGCGCTTTGCCAGCTACGACCTGAGCGTGATTCCGCTGTTCATCTTGATGGGCAACTTCGCCACGCAAGGCGGCATTTCGCGCGCGCTGTTCCAGTTTGCTGCGGCGGTGATGGGCCGCTTCAAGGGCGGTCTGGCGATGGCCTCGGTGATGGCCTGTGCGGCCTTCGGTGCCATCTGCGGCAGCAGCGTGGCCACGGCGGCCACCATCACCCAAGTGGCGCTGCCCGAGATGCGCAAGCACGGTTATTCGGGCCGCCTGGCCACGGGCACGCTGGCCGCGGGCGGCACGCTGGGCATCCTGATTCCGCCCTCGGTGCCGCTGGTGATCTACGCCATCCTGACCGAGCAAAACATCGCCAAGCTGTTTGCCGCGGCCATGGTGCCGGGGATCATCGCCATGCTGGGCTACATGGTGGCCATCGCCATCTACGTGCGCCTGGTGCCAGGCCAGGCGCCTGACAACGAGCATGAGCACGACCCAGCACCGCGCCTGACGCTGCAAGCGCTGGCCGGCATCGTGCCCATCGCCGTCATCTTTCTCATCGTCTTCGGCGGTATCTACGGCGGCAAGTTCACGCCCACCGAGGGCGCTGCCGTGGGGGCAGCGGCCACCTTCTTGGCCGCGCTGCTCAAGCGTGAAATCACCTGGCCCAAGCTCAGACAGTGTTTCTATTCCACGGCCGAGGCCTCGGCCATGATCTTCATGATCTTTCTGGGCGCCGACCTCATGAACTCGGCGCTGGCGCTGACCCAGGTACCCGCCCAGCTGGCCGGTGTGGTGCAGGGCTTTAGCTTGCCGCCGGTGGCGGTGGTGGCCGCGGTGCTGCTGTTCTACGTGGTGCTTGGCTCGGTGATGGACGAGCTGAGCATGCTCTTGCTGACCATCCCGATCTTCTTCCCCGTGATCATGGGGCTGGACTTCGGCATGCCCAAGGAAAGTGTGGCGCTGTGGTTCGGCATCATGGTGCTGATGACGGTGGGCTTTGGCCTGCTGGCGCCGCCGGTGGGCTTGAATGTGTACGTCGTCAACAGCATGGCGCGCGACATTCCCATCGCCGAAAGCTACCGCGGCGTGATGCCGTTTCTCGTCAGCGACACGCTGCGCACACTGCTGCTGCTGTTCTTCCCGCCCATCTCGCTGTGGCTGGTGAAGTATGTCGGTTAGCCGCAGCCCGGGCCCTGCCGAGCGCAGCGCCGGGTGGCTGCGTGCCCTATCGGGTTTGGGGCGTGCCATCTCAGGGTAAACCGCAGCCGCCGCGCGCGCTCGCCGCCGTTAAGTTCCGCACCGCCAACCTCACACACCGGAGACTAGACATGCAACGACGTACCTTCGTTCAAGGCGCCGCCGCGGCGGCCCTGGGCGTGCCCCACCTGGCCGGCCTGGCGCAGCAGACCGTAACGCTGAAGTTCCACACCTTCATGGCGCCCATGAGCAACGTCTGGCTGACCATGCACAAGCCCTGGATGGACAAGGTGGAGAAAGAAAGCAACGGCCGCATCAAGTTCGAAGCCTACCCCGCCATGCAGCTGGGCGGCACGCCGGTGCAGTTGTACGACCAGGCGCGCGACGGCGTCGTTGACATCGTCTGGACACTGCCGGGCAACACCGCGGGCCGCTTCCCGCGCATCGAGGTCTTTGAGCTGCCCTTCATGATGAACAACGCCGAGGCCACGTCCAAGGCCTACTGGGAATACTTCCAGACCCAGTGCCCCGACGAGTTCAAGGAAACCCAGGTGCTGGCCTTGCAGGTGCACGGGCCGGGCGTGATCCACACCGTGGGCAAGGCGATCAAGAGCGCCGGCGACCTCAAGGGCCTGAAGATGCGCGGCCCGACACGGCAGGTGACCAAGCTGCTGGCCTCGCTGGGTGCCACGCCCGTGGGCATGCCGCTGCCGCAGATACCCGACGCGCTGAGCAAGGGCACGGTCGACGGCTGCGTCATCCCCTGGGAGGTGGTGCCTTCGGTGAAGGTGCACGAACTCACCAAGTTCCACAGCGAATTTGCCGCCAGCAGCCCGGCGCTCTACACCACCACCTTCGTGATGGCCATGAACAAGCCCAAGTACGAGAGCCTGGCACCCGACCTGAAGCGGGTCATCGACGCCAACTCCGGCATGGCCGCCTCGGCCTTGCTGGGCCGCACGCAGCAGAGCAACGACCCCAACGGCCGCAAGAGTGCTACTGACCGCGGCAACGCGGTGTACACCTTCAACGCCGCCGAGACGCAGGAGTTCATCAGACTCTCCAGCGCCATCGACGACGAATGGGTGGCCGACATGGACAAGCGCGGCTTCAAGGGCAAGGCGCTGCTGGAAAGCGCCAAGGCGCTGATCGCCAAACACGGCAGGGCCTGAGCCGGGCGCGGGCCGCGGCGCGCTTCAGTCCACCGCGTGCGCCAGCGGCTGGCCGCGCAGCCAGCGCCGCAGGTTGGCGGCGAACATCGCCGCCACGCGCGCCGCATGGCCGGCCGACTGCCCCGCGCTGTGCGGCGTGACGATGACCTCGGGGTGCCGCCACAGCGGTGAATCTGCGGCCAGGGGTTCGTGCTCGAAGACATCGAGAAACGCGCCGCCAACCTGGCCGCTGGCCAGTGCGGCATGCAGCGCCGCTTCGACGATCACTTCGCCGCGCGCCACGTTGACGATGCGTGCGCCGGGTTTCAGGCAAGCCAACGCCGCCGCGTCGACCAGGCCACGTGTGGCCGGCGTGAGCGGGCAGCACAGCAGCAGCCAGTCGGCGTGCGGCAGCACGGTGTGCAGCGCACTGCTGGCCACGGTCTGTATGCCCGGCCCCGCGGCGGCAGTGCTGCGGCGCACGACGATCACCTGCAAGCCCAGCAGCGCCAGGTGCGGCTGCAGCGCCTGCGCAATCGGGCCCCAGCCGGCGATGACGGCGGTCTGCCCTGCCAGGTCTGGCGGCAGCGGCCCGGCGCCCACCAGCGGCGCCCAGCGCTGCTCACGCTGCGCAGCCAACAGCTGTGGCAAGCGCCGCGACAGCGCCAGCAGCCCGCCCAGCGCTGACGCCGCCACCACCGAGGCGTTGGCGCCGGTGGACGTGGTGACGGCCACGCCCCGGGCGCGCAGTTCGGGGTAGATGGGGCGGTCGGCGCCGGCCGAGTGCGCGTGCACCCAAGCCAGGTCGGGCGAGGCCCGCAAGACCGCGTAACAGCGCGCCAGGTCTTGCAGCGCTTGCTGTTTGGTCGACAAGCCGGTGATGTCGCGCGAGACGAAGGCGGCGTGCACGGGCAGGGGTGCCGCGGCGGGTGGGTCTTCCAGCACCACCCAGTGCACGGCGTGCCCGCTGGCGGCCTCGTCCAGCAGCGGGCCAAACGCCTGGCGCGTGCCGCGCGAGACCAGCACGCGCTGCACACCGGCCCTCATGCAGCAGTGCCCTTCATGCCCGGGGCTTCACTCCGCCACGGCGCCCGATTCACGCACCACCCCGCGCCACTTCTCGAACTCGCGCTGCACGAAGCCCGCAAACTGCTGCGGCGTGCCGCCCACGGGGTCGGCACCTTCCTTGATCAGCGCGGCCTCGAAGCCCGGCACGTCGAGGATCTCGTTGACGGCCTTGTTCAGCGTGGCCACCACCTCAGCGGGTGTGCCCTTGGGGGCGAAGAAGCCGAACCACGACCCGGCCTCGAAGCCCGCGTAGCCGCGTTCGGCCACCGTGGGCACGTTGGGCATGGAGCGTGAGCGTTTGGCGCTGCTGACGGCCACGGCACGCAGCGCGCCGCTGTCGATGTGCTGCTTGACCGAAGGGATGGTGGCGAACATGAACTGCACGCGCCCGGCCATCAGGTCGCGCAGCGCGTCAGCACCCTTGTAGGGCACGTGCACGGCCTCGAAGCCGGCGCGCTTGGCCAGGATGAAGCAGCTCAGGTGCGAGCTGGTGCCTATGCCCGTGGAGCCGCAGTTCAGCTTGCCCGGGTTGGCCTTGGCGTAGGCCACGAACTCTTCCACCGTCTTGGCCGGCACCGAGGGGTGCACCACCAGCACGTTGGGCACGTCGGCGATCTGCACGATGGGGACCAGGTCGGTCAGCGGGTTGTAGGCCAGCTTGGCGTACAGCGTGGGGTTGACCGCGATGGGCCCGACGCTGTTGACGATGAGCGTGTAGCCGTCGGCCGGCGCGCGCACCACCGACTCGGTGCCGGTATTGCCGCCGGCGCCGGGCTTGTTCTCGATGATGAAGGTCTGCTTGAGCTTTTCCGACAACTGCTGGCCGACGTTGCGCGCCAGGATGTCGGTGGTGCCGCCGGCGGTGAAGGCCACCACCACTTTCACGGGCTTGTTCGGCCAGGTCTGGGCATGCGCAACCAAGGACAGAAGCGAAAAGAAGAGCAGAGCGATTGTTTTCATCAGACGCCTCACAAGTGTTGCGGGGTTGCATGGGTCAAGCTTCCCGCCACGGAACCGGCTTTGCGGGGCCGTGGGCGGACGGCCGGCGGCGAGGACGCCGCCGTCGCTCGCAGGCGAAGAACAGTCCGCAGGGACTGTTCTTCGTCCGGCGCGCCCCACC
>JANOLY010000112.1:0-8968 GCA_031420055.1 Burkholderiales bacterium
GCGCTCAAGGCCAACGACGAAAACCCGGTGTTCTACGTGCAGTACGCGCATGCACGCATCTGCTCCGTGCTGGCGCAGTACGCGCAGCGCCTGGGGGTGCCCTCCGCCGCCGCCGACCTGGCCAGTGCCGACCTGACTGGCCTGGCCGCACCCAGCGAGGTGGCCTTGATGCGCAAGCTGGCCGACTACCCCGACATGCTGACCCGCGCGGCGGCCGAGCTGGCGCCGCACGACCTGGCCTTCTACCTGCGTGAGCTGGCGGCGGCCTTCCACACCTACTACGCCGCCGAGCGCTTTCTGGTCGACGACCCGGTGCTGGCCCGCGCCCGCATGGCCTTGCTGGCGGCCACGGCGCAGGTCTTGCGCAATGCGCTGGCGGTGCTGGGCGTGAGCGCGCCGCAGTCCATGGCGCGCGACGCGTTGCCCGTGGCCGACGCAGCGGCTGAGGTAGTTGCGTGATGCTGACTTTGCCGGTGCGCGGTGGTTTTGTGATGGGCGTGGTGGCTGGGCTGCTGATCGGCCTGGCGCTGGCGCTGGGCGTGGCGCTGTACATCACCAAGGCACCCATCCCCTTCGTCAACAAAGTTCCGCAGCGCACGGCGGAGCACGACCAAGCCGAAGCCCAGCGCAACCGCAACTGGGACCCCAACGCCGGCCTGTCGGGCAAGGCGCAGCCGCGGCCCGCAGCCCCTGCTGCCGCCGCCGCTGCATCGGCGCCGGCCGCCGCGGCGGCGCCAGCGGCGTCGCGGCCGCCCGCCCGGGATCCGGCGGCCATACTGTCCGGCGGGCCGACGCCAGCGCCGGCGGCCGAGGCCTTCATCTACTTTGTGCAAGCCGGCGCCTACACCCGCAACGAAGACGCCGAGCAGCAACGCGCCAAACTGGCCTTGCTGGGCCAGACGGCCAAGATCACCGAGCGCGAACAGGCCGGCCGGGTCGTGTTCCGCGTTCGCTTAGGGCCGTTTCCTACCCGCGACGAGGCCGATACGCTGAAGACCAAGCTCCAGGAATCGGCGCTCGAGACACAGATTGTTCGGGTCGACAAGCCATGACCCTGCGATCGCACCGGAACTCACTGCGGGGCGACGGGTCCACCCCGTCCCCGCCCACAGGAAATACAACAAGGAAGCACATGAAGCGCAGAGACTTTTCCAAGCACTTGGCCGCCACAGGCCTGGGCCTGGCCTGGGCCGCCCCGGCCCTGGCGCAGGGCGGCGCGCCCATCGAAGGCCAGCATTTCGTGCGGCTGTCCACCGCGGCGCCGGTCACCCTGCCCAGCCCGGACAAGAAGATCGAGGTCGTCGAGTTTTTCTGGTACGGCTGCGGACACTGCTACGCCTTCGAGCCCGCGGTGGAGGCCTGGTCCAAGCGGCTGCCGCCTGACGTGGCCTTTCGCCAGGTGCCGGTCGGCTTTGCCGCGCCGCACCAGTTGCACCAGAAGCTGTTTTATGCGCTCGAAGAAATGGGCCAGCTTGGCGCCATGAACAAGCGCGTCTTTGCCACCATCCACCAGCAGAACCGGCGCCTGTCCAGCGAGGCCGAGATCATGGCCTTTGCCGCCAGCAACGGGCTGGATGCGGCCAAGTTCGCCGAGGCGTTCAAGTCTTTCGGCGTCAACACCAAGGTCAATCGTGCCAAACAGTTGACCGAGGCCTACAAGATCGATGGCGTGCCCGCCATCGGCGTGAACGGCCGCTTCTACACTTCGGGGTCACTGGCCGGCAGCAACGAGCGCGCCCTGGTGGTCGCCGACTACCTCATCCAGCGCTCGCGACAAAAGGCCTGACGACCCCGAGCCAGCGCTTCACCCCGGCCCGCAAGGGGCAGGAATTCACGGGGCGGGCTGGCGGTACCGGCCGGGCTTGCAGTTAGAATGAACTGCAAGTTTCGTGCCGCAATGACTCCATTCCCCACGCCATCCCCGAACACCATCCGTTGCCTGGGCGCGGCCGTGCTCGGTGCCGCCCTCGTCGGGTTGCCGGTCCAGGCCGAGAAGGCCGACCGCAGCAAGCCCATGGTGGTCGAGGCCGACCGCCCCGGCACCGTCGACCTGCAACGTCAGGTGGTGGTGTTCAACGGCAACGTCTCGATCTCGCAAGGCAGCATGGTGATGCGGGCCGAGCGGGTGGAGATGCGCGAGATGCCCGACGGCTACCGCGCCGCCACCGCCCTGGGCAGCCCCGGCAAGCCGGCCACCTGGCGGCAGCGACGCGATGGTGTGGACGAGGTCGTCGAAGGCTCGGCCGAGCGCATTGAGTTTGACGGCCGCGCCGACACCCTGCGCTTCGTGGGCAATGGCGCGGTACGCCGCCTGCGCGCGGGCACGGTGGCCGACGAGATCACCGGCGGCAGCATCGTCTGGGACAACACGGCCGAGCTGTTCAAGGTCGAGGGCGGGGCCACCTCCGCCACCAACCCCAGTGGCCGCGTGCGCGTCATCCTGAGCCCGCGTGCCGACACGCCGCCGCCAGCGCCGCCTGCAACCCCGCCTGCGCTGCTGCCCAGCCGCGCCTTGGGCGACAAGAAGCCATGACCGGTGCGCTGCCCACGCCCAGCGCGGGGGGCGAAAGCCGGCTGGAGGCGCAGCACCTGCGCAAGGCCTACGGGCCGCGGGTGGTGGTCAAGGATGTGCACCTGGCCGTCAGCGCCGGCGAGGTGGTGGGCCTGCTGGGCCCCAACGGCGCGGGCAAGACCACCACCTTCTACATGGTGGTGGGCCTGGTGCGCGCCGACGAGGGCGAGATCCGCATCGACGGGCGCGCTGTGCAAACGCTGCCCATCCACCAGCGCTCGCGGCTGGGCTTGTCTTACCTGCCGCAAGAGGCGTCCATCTTCAGGAAGCTGACGGTGCAGGAGAACATCCGCGCCGTGCTGGAACTGCAGATCGGCCCCGACGGCCGGCCGCTGAAGACGGCCGTTATCGACAAGCTGCTGGAAGGCCTGCTGCACGACCTGGCCATCACCAAGCTGCGCGATTCACCGGCCCCGGCGCTGTCGGGCGGCGAGCGGCGCCGGGTGGAGATTGCCCGCGCCCTGGCCACCCAGCCGCGCTTCATCCTGCTCGACGAGCCCTTTGCCGGCGTCGACCCCATCGCCGTCATCGAGATCCAACGCATCATCGGTTTCCTGCGTGCGCGCGGCATCGGTGTGCTCATCACCGACCACAACGTGCGCGAGACGCTGGGCATCTGCGACCGCGCCTACATCATCAGCGACGGCAGCGTGCTGGCCGAAGGCACGCCGCAAGAGATCGTCGCCAACGCCGAGGTCCGCAAGGTCTACCTCGGCGAACACTTCCGTATGTAGAAATGGTGCCCCCGAGCTTGTCGCTTCGCGCCTTCGCTGCCCCCCAAGGGGGCGCAGCCTCCCTTGGGGCGGCCCGGCGGGAGGCTCCTCCATGAAACCCTCACTTCAGGTCCGCCTTTCGCAGCACCTGGCGCTGACGCCGCAGTTGCAGCAATCCATCCGCCTGTTGCAACTCTCGACGCTGGAGCTGCACCAGGAAGTCGAGCAGATGCTCGAGCAAAACCCCTTCCTGGAGACCGAAGAAGAGTTCCCGACCAGCCCCTTTGAGTCGCCGCTGGACCGCCCCAACGCCGACCGCGTGGCCGAGCGCGACGACGGCGAAGCCGATGCCAGTGGTGGCGATGCGGCCGAGATGAGCGGTGACGAGTTCGGCACCTTCGCCCAGGAAGATTGGGAAAACGGCACCGAGGGCGACGACTTCGACGGCATCCGCGAAACCCCCGGCAGTGCCGCGGGCAGCGGCGCGGGCGAAGAAGGCGACGGCAACGACCAGGATCGCAATGGCTCGGAGGTCTCGCTGCAGGACCACCTGCGCGCGCAGACCGTGGGCCTGCGACTGTCTGGCGACGATCGCGCCGCCTTGCACGTGCTGATCGAATCGCTGGACACCGACGGCTACCTGGCCGACACGCTCGACGACATCGCCCAGCGCCTGGCCGAGATGCTGGGCATCGAGGCCGACGCCGAGCGCCTGGAAGCACTGGCCGACACCCTGCGCTGCGCCCTGGGCTGGCTGCAGAACCTGGAACCGGTGGGCGTGGGCGCGCGTTCGCTGAGCGAGTGCCTGAAGTTGCAGCTGGCGCTGAACCCGCCCAGCGCGGCGCGGCAGTTGGCGATGCTGGTTGCCGAGAAGCACCTGGAACTGCTGGCCAAACGCGACATGCGCCGCCTGATGGGGCTGACCCAGGCCAATGAAGATCAGCTGCGCGAGGCGCAGACGCTGATCAAGGCCTGCGACCCCAAGCCGGGGCGGCAGTTTGTGATGGGCGAGTCGCACATCGTTGTGCCCGATGTCATCGTGCGCAAGACTGGCCGCGGCCTGCAGGTCATGCTCAACCCCGACGTGATGCCCAAGCTGCGCATCAACAGCATGTACGCTCAGGCCGTGCGCGGCAACCGCGGCAAACCCGGCCAGCCGGGCATGACATCGCGCTTGCAAGAGGCGCGCTGGTTCATGAAGAACATCCTGCAGCGCTTTGACACCATCCTGCGCGTCAGCAAGGCCATCGTCGAGCGGCAGAAGAGCTTTTTCTCGCACGGCGACATTGCCATGAAGCCGCTGGTGCTGCGCGAGATCGCCGACGAGCTGGGCCTGCACGAAAGCACCATCTCGCGCGTCACCACCGCCAAGTACATGGCCACCCTCCACGGCACCTTCGAGCTGAAGTACTTCTTCGGCTCGTCGCTGCACACCGAGTCCGGCGGCAATGCTTCGAGCACGGCGGTGCGCGCGCTGATCCAGCAGCTGGTGAGGGCCGAGAACCCGGCCAAACCCTTGTCCGACAGCCAACTCAGCGACATGCTGGAAGAGCAGGGCATCCAGGTGGCCCGGCGCACGGTGGCCAAGTACCGCGAAGCGCTGCGCATTGCGCCGGCCGGGCAAAGAAAGAACATGTGACGACGCTGTTCCTGCCCTGCGCCCAGGGCGTTGAAGAACTGCTGGCCGACGAGGTGCGGCGCATCACCGGCACCGCGACCGAACAAGCCCGTGGCGGCGTGTGGCTTGAAGGTGACGAGCACACCGCCATGCGCTTGAACCTGCACAGCCGCCTGGCCCAGCGTGTGCTGTGGCCGCTGATAGACGGGCCCTACCGCGACGAGCACGACCTCTACGACCTGGCCTGCCACGTGCCCTGGCCCGACCTCATCACGCCAGAGCAAACGCTGCGCGTGGACGTGAACGCTAAAGCGTCGCCGCTGCGCAGCCTGAACTTTGCCGCGCTGCGCATCAAGGACGCCGTGTGCGACCGCGTACGAGAAGCCACCGGCGCGCGGCCCAGCGTGGCGCAACGCCATGCCGACCTGCCGCTGGTGCTGTTCGTAGGCCCCGAGCACGCCACGCTGTACATGGACACCTCGGGCGAGGCGCTGTTCAAGCGCGGCTGGCGCGAAGTCACCGGCGAGGCGCCGCTGAAGGAGACCCTGGCCGCCGCCATGCTGGCCGCCGCCGGCTGGCAAGGCCGCGAAGAAGACGGCCCCTTGCTGGACCCGTGCTGCGGCGCCGGCACCATCGCCATCGAGGCCGCGCAACTGGCCTGCGGCATGGCGCCTGGCGGTCTGCGCCGCTTTGCCTTCGAGCGCATGCTGCGTTTTCGCGATCTGGCCCCGGCCTGGCGCGCGATGCAGGAGGAAGCGCGCGCCGCCGTGCACGCACCCGCCGTGGCGGTGTTTGCCGGCGACGTGAGCTTTCGCATGACCGACTTTTCCACCCGCAACGCCGAACGCGCGGGCGTGCTGGCCGCCATCAACTTCAAGACCGGCGACGCGCTGCAGCGCCCGGCACCGGCCGCTGCCGGCACGCTGATGTTGAATCCGCCCTATGGAGAGCGCATCTCGGCAAAAGGCACGGGCAGCACGGGCAGCGCGGCGCGCGAAGGCTTTGAGGGTGGCGGCTCGTCGGCCGAGTTTTTTGGCGGACTGGCATCGCACTGGAAGCGCCAATACCCGGGCTGGACGGCCTGGCTGCTGAGCCCGGACATGAAGCTGCCCAGCCTCATGCGCCTGAAGGAAAGCCGGCGTGTGCCGATGTGGAACGGCGCCATCGAATGCCGTTTGTTCCGCTTCGACATGGTGGCCGGCTCGAACAAGGCCGACGCCACGGCGCCGGTCTCGTAACGGCACCGTCAGCGGTACAGCGGCAAGGCGCCCAGGCGGCGTTCGATGTTCGCCTGCATGCGCGTGTACTCCACCCCGCCCACGCCGCCGTACTGGCGCGCGAACTCGGCCGCCGACATGAACTCGGGCAGGTCGCTCATGTCGGGCACCAGGGAATCTTCGCGCACGCCGCCGGCCAGCAGCGCCTGCAGCCGGGCTGGGTCGCGCAGCGCCAGCTCACCAAACAGCGTGCCGGCGCGGTTGGCCGCCATGTCGTTGAAGCTGAAGCCGCTGCCGCCGCGCGAGTCGGTCACTTCCTTGTACAGCCCGACCGCATTGGCCAGCGGCGTGGTGCCCTCGATGACCAGCGCGGCAGAGACGAGAAAGTGCTGCGTGAAGTCGTCGCGCCCCTGCAAGGTGACATGCAGCCGGCGCGGCTGCGGCCACAGCTTGGCCGCCGGCACCACCGTGCCCAGGCCGCGCCCGGTGGCAAACGCAGCCAGGGCCAGGATGGCGGCGCGGTTCTCCTTGGCCGCGTCATGCCCGTGGGCCGAGCGCTGGCGTGCCAGCTCGAACATCGGGCCGATGAGTTGCGGCAGCGTCACCGTCCACCGCAGGGGGTCGGTGCCGGCCAGGCTGACCAGGCGGTCTGAGTAGGCGCGCAGCCGCTCGCGGTCTTCGGCCGGTGTCAGCGACGACAGCAGCCGCTCCGCGGTGCCTTCACTCAGCACATAGACCACGTTCATCTGGTCGTCGAAGAAGCGCACGCGCTGGGCCACGTTGTCCAGCACCGACAGGTCGGTGCCGGGGAAGGACCGGGCCAGCGCCAGGCGCATGAGCGGCGTGGCCAGCGCGGCCGGCAGCGGCAGGCCGCCCACACGCCACGACTGCACCTGGGGCAGCCCGGCCGTCTCGCGCCAGCGGACCTCAGCGTTGACCCAGCGGCCCAGGGGGTTGGAGGGCCACTCGCTGCTGAGCTGCAGCGTGGCGCTGCCGCGCTCCACCTGCACCCGCATGCGTGCGCCCAGGGCGCGGTGCGCTGCGTGGTTGAGCAGCAAGTCCATGTCGCGCTCGGTCAGGGCCACGGCTGTCACCTGGCCCGGCACGCTGCGGCGCGGGTCGTGCGCGCGGGCGATCTCCATCACCCGTTGCACGTCGGTGTAGCGCAAGTCGCTGCGCTCGCTCACCGATGCGGTGCGGTCAGAGGCCAGCCACAGGCCGGCCAGACCGGTGGCCAGCAACATCGAAGCGGCGATCAGAGTCCAGCGCAGGGGTTTGAGCATCAGGGCAGGAGTCTGCCATCAGCGCATGACATGCGTGGTCGCACGCAGCGGGGCGACACGCCAGCGCAGCGCTTGGCAGCGCGGTGATGCCACATAATCACGCATCGCATTTGCGGAGAGATTGTTTGGACCAGAGTCACCCTCGGTGACCGTCCACTTCGGCGCGGCATGAAGCCGGGTGTCGGGGTGAGACGGCCCCCATGCCCCAAGCCCCAAGCCCTGCGGCCCGCAACGCGGACCCGCGCGGACGCCGAAAGACTGCGATGCTCAACGTCTTCTCCCTGGCCCAAGGCCGGTTGACACAACAGGATGTGCAAAGCGCCGACGCGCTGACCCAGGTGCAGCCCGTGTGGGTGGACCTGGAAGCGCCCACGGCCGAAGAAGTTGGTTGGATCAGGCAGCGCTTTGGCCTGGAGATTCCCAGTGACGCCGTCGACGACGACCTGGAAGAGTCGGCCCGTTTCTACGAAGAAGACAACGGCGAGCTGCACATCCGGTCGGACTTTCTCATCGATGCCGAGGAAGGCCTGGGCGGCGCCGACGGCAAGCCCGCGCGCAACGTGCGCGTGGCCTTCATCTTGCGCGAAGGCGTGCTGTTCTCGGTGCACTCCGAAGACCTGCCGGTGTTTCGGCTGCTGCGCCTGCGCGCGCGGCGCACGCCGGCACTCATCGAAGACGCCAAGGACGTGCTGCTCAAGCTGTACGACGCCGACGCCGAGTACTCGGCCGATGCGCTGGAGGGCATCTACGACAACCTCGAGCGCGTCAGCGCCCGCGTGCTCAAGCACGAGGTCGACGACCAGGCGGCCGGCGCCGCACTCACGGCCATCGCGCGCGAGGAAGACCTGAACAGCCGCATCCGCCGCAACGTGATGGACACGCGCCGCGCGCTGAGCTTCATGATGCGCAGCCGCATGCTGAACGCCGAACAGTTCGAAGAGGCACGCCAGATCCTGCGCGACATCGATTCGCTGGACTCGCACACCGCCTTCTTGTTCGACAAGATCAACTTCTTGATGGACGCCACGGTGGGCTTCATCAACATCAACCAGAACAAGATCATCAAGATCTTCTCCGTGGCCAGCGTGGGCTTGCTGCCGCCCACGCTGATTGCCAGCATCTACGGCATGAACTTCAAGTTCATGCCCGAGCTGGACTGGCAGGCCGGCTACCCCTTTGCGCTGCTGTTGATGCTGGCCTCGGTGGCCGCGCCGTTTGTCTACTTCCGGCGCAAGGGCTGGCTGCGTTAGCCGTCATCTTTGTTCACGCAGCAGTGAGCCGTGAGCCCACGACCGCGCGACCAGACCCAAGGGGGTCGTCAGCGCAGCACCGGGTGGATGCCCTGCCGGGCCAGGAAGGCGCGCATCGCCAGCGCAATGCGGTGCACTTCGGGCGCCGCAAAGCCGCCATGCCCGCCACCGCGGACCGTGATCAGTTCCTGGGGCACGCCGGCCCTGTGCAGCGCATGACCTGGCGGCAACATGCCGGTGATCAAGGCCAGGTGAGCGCCGGCAGAGCCGCCCGTCAGCACCACCTTGTTCATGTCCAGCTTGTAGTCGCGGGCG
>JANOLY010000113.1:0-19235 GCA_031420055.1 Burkholderiales bacterium
CCCAGGTCAACTTCGGCCGCCATGGCGCCAAGTGGCTGGCGCTGGCGATTGCCAAGCTGACCGCGATCGACTGAAGTCCCGGATGGGCGCTCAGGCGGGCGGGCTGTCGTCGGCAGAGCGCTGGATGTCGGCCTCGGCAGCCGCTGCGCCAAAGCTGTCATTGAACGTGAACAGCAGCGACACGTAGAACACGGTCGAAAACATCAGCCCTGCCGGCACCGCGGCCAGACTGGCCAGTTGGCGCAAGCCCAGCAAACCGAACAACAGCGACGACAACACCGCAAACGCCAGCACCAGGCCAGCCCAGGCCAGCGCGTAGGTGAAAAACGCGCCCTTGCTGCGCCACACCGCCAGGGTGCTTGAAAACAGCGCCTGGCCCACGCTCTGGCCGCCCCAGTGCACCAGCGCCGGGGCATGCCAGAACGGCACCGACAGCAGCGTGCCCAGCGTCACCAGCAGCATTGCCACCCCGGCCAGCCCGGGCTCGGACAGCACGGCGTCGATCTCGGCCTGGGCTGAATCGCCCTTGGCGCTGAGCGCCAGCAAGCGGCCCATGGCGTTGTCCGACAAGGTGTCGCACAGCAGCAGAACAGCCACCGCACCCAGGCCGTAGAACAGGCACAGGCGCAGCAGCGCCTTGCGCCGCACCGGGTCGGCGCGCAGCGGCTCGATGAACTGCGCCGGGTGCACCGGCCCGTCGAGCAAGGCCGACTGGCTGGCCACCATGAAGCCCAGGCTCAACAGTGGCAAAGCCATCATCTGCAACACACCGCCAACAAAGGGCAGCAGCGACGACAGCAGGGCGCAGAACATGAAGGCGGCGAACATCATGGTGAAGGCCAGCGGACGGCGCGCGAACAGGTCAGCGCATCGGCAATCCAGCGTGGGCCACGCGATGCGGGCACCGATTTGAGCAGCAGGGTCATGGGCTGGTTGTCAGCAGGTTGGGGTGCCAGGGGTTGGCGACACGTTGCCTGAGCACGCGTTCGAAGTGCGCCGGGTCCTTGGGCTGCAGCATGGTCGCGTCGCGCGGCAGGTACCAGTCCCACAAGCGTGAAATCCAAAAACGCAGCGCGGCCGCGCGCATCAACGCCGGCAGCAGCCGCACCTCGCCAGCCATAAAGCGGCGCACGCCCTGGTAGGCCGCCACGAAGGCTTCGGCGCGTTCGGTGTGCAGACTGCCCGTGGCGCTGTCGGTGCACCAGTCGTTCAGGCACACGGCCACGTCGAATAGCAAGGTGTCGGTGCCGGCGAAATAGAAGTCAAAGAAGCCGCACAGGCGGTCGTCGCCGGCAGTGTCGTCAAACATCACGTTGTCGCGGAACAGATCGGCGTGGATGGGCCCGCTGGGCAGTGCCGCATGGGCCGCCGAGGCCCCCAATTGCTGCTGGAACAACAGTTCGTCACAGAGCAGCACGGCCTGTTCGCCCGCCAGGTGCGGCAGCACCAGGGGCACCGTCTGCGACCACCAGGCCAGGCCACGCAGGTGTGCCTGGCGCCCCGCAAAGTCGCCACCGGCCCCGTGCATGCGTGCCAGCATGCGGCCCACCTGGGTGCAATGCCCCGTGTCGGGCACCAGCCGGTGGCTGCCTGGCAAGCGCGTGACCACGGTGGTGGGCTTGCCGGCGAGCTCGTGAACCAGGCCACCGTGAACATCGGCCTGGGGTGCAGGCACGGGGATGCCGTGCCGAGCCAGGTGCTGCATGAGCTGCAAGTAGTAGGGCAGCTCGTCGCGCGACAAGCGCTCGAACAAGGTCAACACCCACGCGCCGCGCTCGGTGCTGGCGTAGTAGTTGGTGTTTTCGATGCCCGAACGGATGCCTTGCAACTCGGTGAGCGTGCCCAGCCCCAGGCTGGCGAACAGCAAGCTGGCCTCGACGAAGCACACCTCGGTGTAGACCGCCATGCCGCGGTCGGCTCAGAACGTGAGCAGCGACCAGGCGCGCTGCCCGGCAGCACCGCGTTCCTGCGATGGGTCGCGCCCGGGTGAGCCGACGATGATCTCGTACGAGCGCGCGCCGCCCAGCCGGGTGTGCACGGTGATGCGCTGCAACTGCCCACGCGAGCGTGTCTCTTCGATGCGCACGTTGTCGTCTTCCACCACGCGCAGGTCGGGCGACGCGGACTTGCCCGGCGCCGATGCAGCCGGCTGCGGCGGATTCACCTGCGCGCAGGCCCACGCGGACGAGACGGTGACACCGACGGCAAGGGCTAAACGCAGCAGCATGTTCATCGCATCGATTCTACGCAGCGGCCTGGTGCCAGGCTGGTCGCGCCACAATCATCCGGATGAAACAGTTGCCCACAGAAAAGCTCATGTTGCTGGTCGACGGTTCCAGCTACCTGTACCGCGCCTTTCATGCCATGCCCGACCTGCGCGCGCCCGACGGGTTCCCCACCGGTGCCATCCACGGTTTTGTGGCCATGATGAACTGGCTGCGCGAACGCTACCCCGCCGAGCACGCCGTGTGTGTCTTCGACGCCAAGGGCCGCACCTTTCGCGACGACTGGTACCCCGAAGACAAAGCCCAACGCGCGCCCATGCCCGAGCCGCTGGCGCAGCAGATCCCACCCATCCACGAGGTGGTGCGCCTGCTGGGCTGGCCCGTGCTGGAGGTGCCCGGCATCGAGGCCGACGACGCCATTGGCACCCTCGCCCGCGTGGCGGCGCAGAGCGGCCACCAGGTGTTGATCTCCACCGGCGACAAGGACCTGGCGCAACTGGTGAATGAGCGCGTGACGCTGATGAACACCATGGTCAAGCCGCCCGAGCGGCTGGACACCCTAGGCGTGAAAGCCAAGTTCGGCGTGCCGCCGCAGCGCATTGTCGATTACCTGACGCTGATCGGCGACACCGTGGACAACGTGCCCGGTGTCGACAAGGTCGGCCCCAAGACTGCCGTGAAGTGGCTGGCCGAATTCGACAGCCTGGACGGCATCGTCGCGGCTGCCGACAGCTTCAAGGGCGCCACCGGCGACAACCTGCGCAAGGCGCTGGACTGGCTGCCCTTGGGGCGCAAGCTCATCACCGTGCTGACCGATTGCGACCTGGCCGCGCACATTGCCGGCTGGCCAAACCTGGACGCGCTGGCATTGCGCGAGGTCGACAAGCCCGCCCTGCACGACTTCTACCAGCGCTTTGGCTTTCGCGCCTGGCTGCGCGAGCTGGACAGCGCGGTCAGCGCAGACGCGCCAGCGGCAGCGACAGCGCCTGATGCCGCCGCGCAGGTGGGCACGCAAGCTGCCGTGGCCTTGGCACGCGACTATCAAACCATCACCACCTGGGACCAACTGGATGCCTGGTTGGCCCAACTGGCCGCCGCGCCCCTGGCCGCGGTCGACACCGAAACCGACAGCCTGGACGGCATGCGTGCGCGCATCGTGGGCATTAGCTTCGCCACCGAGCCCGGGCGCGCCGCCTACGTACCGCTGGCCCACAGCTACGCCGACGTGCCCGAGCAGTTGCCACTGCAAGAAGTGCTGGACCGCCTGCGCCCCTGGCTGGAAGACGCCGGCAAGCCCAAGGTGGGCCAGAACATCAAGTACGACCTGCACGTCTTCGCCAACCACGGCATCCACGTGCGCGGCTATGCCCACGACACCATGCTTCAAAGCTATGTGCTCGAAGCCCACAAGCCGCACGGCCTGGAGAGCCTGGCCGAACGCCACCTGGGCCGCCGCGGGCTGAGTTTTGAGGACGTGTGCGGCAAGGGCGTCAACCAGATCTCTTTCGCGCAGGTGGACGTGGCGCGCGCCACCACCTATTCCGGCGAAGACAGCGAGATGACGCTGCAAGTACACCAGGCACTGTGGCCCGAGGTGCAGGCCGATGGCGACGACGACGCTAACTGCAAGCGCGGCCTGCGCTATGTGTACGAGCGCATCGAGATGCCGGTGAGCGTGATTCTTGAGCGCGTCGAGCGCCACGGCGTGCTGATAGACCCCGCCGTGCTGGCGCGCCAGAGCCACCAGCTGGCCGAGCGCATGCTGGCGCTCGAAGCCCGGGCCCACGCTATCGCCGGCCAGCCGTTCAACATGGGGTCACCCAAGCAGATCGGCGACATCCTGTTCACCAAACTGGGCCTGCCGGTGAAGAAGAAGACGGCCACCGGCGCGCCTTCCACTGACGAAGAAGTGCTGGCCGAACTGGCCGCCGACTACCCGCTGCCGGCCACCATCCTGGAGCACCGCAGCCTGGCCAAGCTGAAGGGCACCTACACCGACAAGCTGCCGTTGATGGTGAACCCGGCCACCGGCCGCGTGCACACCAACTACGCGCAGGCCGTGGCCGTCACAGGGCGCTTGAGCAGCAACGACCCCAACTTGCAGAACATCCCCATCCGCACGCCTGAAGGCCGGCGCGTGCGCGAGGCTTTCATCGCCCCGCCCGGGCATGTGCTGATGAGTGCCGACTACTCGCAGATCGAGCTGCGCATCATGGCCCACATCTCTGAAGACCCGGCCCTGCTGCGCGCCTTCGAGCGCGGCATCGACGTGCACAAGGCCACCGCCAGCGAGGTCTTCGGCACGCCCGTGGCCGAGGTGTCCAGCGAGCAGCGGCGCTACGCCAAGGTCATCAACTTCGGTTTGATCTACGGCATGGGTGCCTTCGGCCTGGCCAGCAACCTGGGCATCGAACAAAAAGCCGCCAAGGACTTCATCGACAAGTACTTTGCGCGCTTTGCCGGCGTGAAGCGCTACATGGACGAAACCCGCGTCAGCGCCAAGGCCCGGGGCTATGTCGAAACCGTCTTCGGCCGCCGCCTGTGGCTGCCAGAGATCAACAGCGGCAACGGCCCGCGCAAGGCCGGCGCCGAACGCCAGGCCATCAACGCGCCCATGCAGTGCACGGCGGCCGTCCTCATCAAGCTGGCCATGAGTGCGGTGCAGCGCCCGCTGGACGACGAGAGGCGCGCCACGTGCGTGGTGATGCAGGTGCACGACGAGCTGGTGCTGGAAGTGCCCGAAGCCGAACTCGACTGGGCCCGTGAAGCCATCCCGCGCTTGATGGCCGGCGTGGCGCAACTGAAAGTGCCGCTGCTGGCCGAGGTGGGCGTGGGCGCGAACTGGGACCAGGCGCACTGAGGTGCGCGGCTGCCCGTCTTCACGCCGGGCCTGGCGGCCCGCCGCCAGTGGCTAAAAGCGCGTCGCCAGCACCGTCAGGCCGGCGAAGGCCGACCAGCCGCCTGACGCGGCGCTCAGGCCCTTGCTGGCACCGAAGTCCAGCGACAATCCTTTTGAAACGGCGTAGCTCATGGCTGCCAAGGCCAGGGTGGTGCTTGGGCTGCCCCGTTGCCGTGTGCCCGACAGCTCGACCACCGCGCCCCATTCGGCCGACAGGTTGCGTGACAGCCCGCCCGCCCAGCCCGGCTGCCACCGGCCAGTGCCCGCGCTGACGCCGCCGATCCGGGTCGCCAGCAGGTTGATGTCGGTGTGCCAGCCCTGTGCAAAGTCAGCGCTGTAGATGAAGTTCAAGCCGGTATCGCGGTGACCGCTGCCGCGCACCTTGCCTGCGGTCGGAAACTTGGTGCCCAGTTCCAGCCCCAGGGCCTGGTCGTCGTTAAGCTCCATGCGGTGTTTGAGCACCACCGTGGTGTCGCCGCCGCCCTGCGTGGCGGGCCCGGTGGCCGGCGTCTGCCGGACCAGGGCGTCGCCGCCCAGGCGCACACCCCAGTCGGGCGTGAAGGCCAGTTTGAAGGTGTATTGCAGGCTGGCGCTGCGCGAAGCATCGCGGTCGCGGCTGGACACCGCACCGGCCTCGATCTCCAACCACCCAGGCGCCGACAGCGCCGCCGGCGTGGACACACTGGGCCGGTAGGGCGTGACCGACGGCGAATCGTCGGCGCGGGCCGCAGCACAGGCCAGCAAGCTGGCGGCTGCCAGCAGACAAGACAGGTTGCAACGACGTGTGTTGTGGTGGCGCAGGGCAGTATTCATGGTTGGGGTCCAGCGTGCTCGCACGGCGATGTCGGACTCCGATTGGAGCCTTGAGCGGCCGCCGTGGTGGGCGGAAAAGTGGCTCAATTCCGCCGTGCTCTTCGTTCTAACACCCACCACAGGCCCCGATCGACGAATCGGCGACTGCGACTTCAAACACGTGCGATGTCATCGCGGACGCGCGCCGGCAACTTGGACAGCAAGAACCGCACCCCCAGCGGCACCAGCACCAGGTCATCGGCGATGCCCAGGAAGGGGATCACGTCGGGTATCAGGTCGATGGGTGAGACGACATAGACCACCAGTCCCACCACGCCCAGCTTCAGCCACAGCGGCGCCTGCGGGTGGCGCAGGGCACGCCACAGTCGGCGTGCGTCGCCGCGCACCAGGGTCCACAACAGCGCCAGTCGCTTGAGCATCTCGATCCTCCTGTCGGCACCGCTTGCCGCGGCAGGCAGGTGGTGGTGATTAGGCGCCTTGCAAGGGCCTCGGCTCATGGGTTGGGCAGCCCCATGGCCGCAGAGCGGCATCAGTCCAGTTCGGTGCCGCCGCGCTGCAGGTCAGCTGGGCAGGTAGGCCAGCCGAACGTAGATGGGCGCAAAGGCCTCGGCCTGGGTCACTTCCAGCAGATGCTCTTTGGACAGCTCGAGCATGGCGATGAAGGTCACCACCAGCACCGGGGCGCCCTGGCCGGTGTCGAAGAGTTCGTGAAACTCGACAAAGCGCCGGCCCTGCAGGCGGCGCAGCACGATGCTCATGTGCTCGCGCACCGACAGCTGTTCGCGGCTGATGGTGTGGTGCTGGGTCAGGCGCGCGCGCTGCAGGATATCGGCCCAGGCCTGACGCAGGTCGGCGGCGTGGACCTCGGGCAGCAGCGGCTCCAGGCTTTGCTCGATGGTGACCTGGGCGCGCAGGAAGTCGCGGCCCAGCATCGGCAGGGCGTCGATCTTGGCCGCGCCCAGTTTGATCTGCTCGTACTCGATGAGTCGGCGCACCAGCTCGGCGCGGGGGTCCTCGGGCTCGGCGCCGTCGGCCGTCTTCTTGGGCGGCAGCAGCATGCGCGACTTGATCTCGATCAGCATCGCCGCCATCAGCAGGTATTCGCTGGCCAGCTCCAGGTTGTGGTTGCGGATCTGCTCGACGTATTCCAGGTACTGGCGCGTCACGCTGGCCAGCGGGATGTCCAGGATGTTGAAGTTCTGCCGACGGATCAGGTACAGCAGCAGGTCCAGCGGGCCTTCGAAGGCCTCGAGGAACACTTCCAGCGCATCCGGCGGGATGTACAGGTCGTGCGGCATGCGAAACAGCGGCTCGCCGTACAGGCGCGCCACGGCCACCTGGTCGACTTCGGCGGGCAAGGGCGGCGCACTGGCAGTCTTGGCCAGGTCAGCGGCCAGGTCGGCCGCCAGCTCGGGCGTGTCCACAGGCCCTCAGTCGGTCTTGGTCTGGTAGACGTAGGCTTGCTGCGGCACGGTGGCCTGCGACCACTCGGCCTGCGCGTTGCGGTCCAGGGCCTTGTCCCACAGCAGGCCGCGGCCCGCACGCTGTTCGGCCTCCAGCGTGGGCTTGCCAGCCTTGAGCGACTCGATGAAGCTCGTGACGTCGGACTTGTAGGGCTTCCAGAACAATGGCATGGCGGCAAGCGGGCAGCGCAGAATCGAAGGCTGGAGTTTAACGGGCGGCTCGCGTTGGAAAGCAGCGCTGGTATCGATCTGGGAGTCGGCTTGGAAATCGAACTGAAGTTTCAGGTGCCGCTCGAGCGGCGCGCCGCGCTGCGCCGCGCAGTCGCCACCGCCCGTGTGGCGCGCACCCGGCTGCAGGCCGTGTACGCCGACACGCCCGACCACCGCCTGGCCGCCGCGGGCCTGGCGCTGCGCCTGCGCAAGGAAGGGCGCATCTGGGTGCAGACGCTCAAGGGCCGGGGCGACGGCCTGATGCAGCGCGTGGAACACGAGGTGCGGCTGCCGACCCGGGCTGGTGTGCCGGCGCTGGACCGCAGCCGCCACGACGGCACGCCCGCCGGGGCCTTGCTGGACGCGGCGCTGGGCCCCGACGCCACCCTGGCCCCGCTGTACCGCACCGACATCCAGCGCCTGCACCGGCGCGTGCGCCATGCCGGCGCGGTCATCGAGATCGCTTATGACGTCGGCCGCATCGTGGCGGGCAGCCAGTCGCTGCCGGTCGACGAGATCGAGTTCGAACTGATCAGCGGCCCCGCAGCGGCCGTGCCCACACTGGCCGCGCGCTGGGTGCAGCGGCACGGCTTGTGGTGGGACGTGCGCACCAAGTCCGAGCGCGGGTTCCGGCTCGCGCTGGGCCTGCACGAGGTGCCGGCGGTCAAGGCCGCTGCCGTGACCTGGCCCGAGGCTGCCGATTGCCTGTCGGCCTGGCAGACCATGCTGGCTTCGGCGCTCGGCCATGCGCTGCCGAATGCAGCGGAGATCGCGGCCGGCACCAGCCGGCCCGAGCACCTGCACCAGCTGCGCGTGGCCTTGCGGCGGCTGCGCACCGCGCTGGTCCTGTTCGCCGACTGGAGCGGTCAGCCCGAGCCCGTGCGGGCGCTGGAGGCGCGGTGGGCGCAGGTCTTCGCCAGCCTGGGCGCGACGCGCGACGCCGACGTGCTGGCCGGCACGCTGGGCCCGCAACTGCTGGCGGCCGGTGCCCCGCCCAGCCAGCAGCCGGCCGCCAAGCCGGTCGACGACACCGGCCACATCGTGCGCGAACCGGCCTTCAATTTGCTGCTGCTGGAGACCCTGCAACAGGCAGTGGCAGGGCCGGCGACAGCCGCGGAGGAAGAATTGGCTGGCGCGGGGCCGCTGCCGCTGCAGGGTGCCGTCCGTCAGGTGTTGAAGAAGGCCTGGCAGCGGGCGCGTGCCGATGTCCTGCAATTCGAGCGCGGGCCCGACGAACTGCGTCACCGCGCCCGCAAGCGGCTGAAGCGGCTGCGTTATGCGCTGGAGTTCGTGGCCGCTGCGCTGCCGCGCAAACCGCTGCGCGCGCAGCTGCGCGCCCTGGGCGGCGCACTCGATGCCCTGGGTCGCTTCAACGACCTGCAGGTGGCACAGGCGCACTTCAGGCAGCAGGCGGAGCCGGAACCTACAGCATGGTTTGCGTTGGGCTGGCTGTCTGCGCAGCGCGGACCGGCGTTGCGCGACGCGTTGCGCAACCTGGAGCGGTTGGACAAGGCGCCCAAGGTCTGGCGGCGCGACAAGAAGAAGTAAGGCGGTCGATCGCCGGGCAGAATTTATGCAGACGCAGACGCAGACGCAGACGCAGACGCAGACGCAGACGCTGCGGCCATGCCCCGTGTCATGTCCACCCGCCGGAGCACCCACAGGCCGAGCACGAAGAAGATACCGGTGCTGAGGATGGCGATGCGGTGGTTGCCGCCCGTGGCCAGCGTCACCAGGCCGTAGGTGATGGGCCCGACGATGGCCGACAGCCGCACCGCCACCGTCCACAGGCCGAAGAACTCGGCCATCCGGTCGGCCGGGGCGAACAGGGCCGCCATGGCGCGCCCGGCGGACTGGCTGCTGCCCATGCACAGGCCGGCCATCACGGCGGCGACCCAGAACAGCGCGGCCGAGGTCGCGGCCACCGCCAGCAATGTCATCACGATCCATCCGTAAAGGGTGATGGCCAGTGCGCGGCGGTGGCCGATGCGGTCCTGCCAATGGCCGAAGGCGAAGGCGCCGATGGCGGCCGCGATGTTGACCAGGAAGATCAGCACCATGGTGTCGGTCTGCTTGAAGCCCAGCACCTGTTCGGCGTAGACGGCCGCCAGTGCGATGACCACCGAGATGCCGGCCTGGTAGAAGAAGGCACAGCTCAGCAGTGATCTGAAGTCCTCGAAGCGCCGCGCTTCGTGCCAGGTGCGTGCCAGTCGCTGCCAGGCGCCCAGCGCCACGCGACCCGCGGGCGCGGTTTGCGGCTGCGCACGTTCCTTCAGCAGCCAGAAGGTCACCAGCGCCGCCAGGCCGTAGACGACGGCCGTGATCAGCATGGTGACGGGCACGAAGTGTGTGGCCGGCAGCCCCAGGCCCTGCGCCCAAAGCACGTAGGCCAGGCTCAGGCCCAGCGTGAGCATGCCGCCCACGTAGCCGAAGCTCCAGCCCCAGCCCGACACCCGGCCCATCGCCTCGCGGCGCGCCAGCTCGGGCAGGAAGGCGGCATTCAGCGATTCGCCATAGGCATAGAACAGGTTGGACAGCACGACGGCCAGCACCGCCAGGGCCAGGTCGCCGCGCCCCACCTCGGCCAGCAGGGCGGTGCTGAGCACGCAGCCCGCCGTGCACGCCACCAGCAACTTTTTCTTCACCCCGCGGGCATCGGCATAGGCGCCGAGGGCCGGCATGGTCAGCATCACCAGGGCGTTGGACAGGCCCAGCGCCAACGTCCACGCCAGCGTGCCCCAGGCGGCGCCGTCGGCCACCACGCCGACGAAGTAGGCGTTGAACACCGCGGTCAGCACGACGGTGGTGTAGCCCGAATTCGCGAAGTCGTACATCGCCCAGCCGAAGACTTCGCGCCGGGTCACGCCGCTGTTCAGGGAATCGGTGACCGCCATGCGTGCCCTCCGTGGCCTCAATGCGGCGATTCTGACTGCGGGTGCGGGTGCGGGGCGCTCAGCAACTGCCATGCGGCGTCCAGCGTGGGTACGTCGTGGTCGGCGCCCAGCAGGGCTTCGAAGCCGGAACGGCGTATCAGCGACAAGGGTTGCTCGTTGGCCGCGGCCAGCACCAGCGCCACCTCCATGGCCGCCGTCAGGTCGAAGACCACCGTCAAACCGAAGGTGCCGAGCAGGATGGTGCGGTAGGGCAGCGTGAAGCGGCGCAGGCGCGCGAATTCGCGCCATTCGCCCATGTTCCAAGCCACGAACAGCAGGATGCCGGCCAGCGCCGCCAGCGGCACGTGCAGCGCCAGCGGTGCGGCCAGCAGCACGATGGCCAGCAGCACGAACGCATGCGCGATGCCCGCCAACGGGCTGGTGCCGCCGGCCCGCACGTTGGTGACGGTGCGTGCGATGGTGCCGGTGGCCGGGATGCCGCCGAAGCGGGTGCCGATGGTGTCGACCGGCAGGTGCAGGAAATGCACCGCCAGCGTGGTGCCGACCAGCACCACCACCGTGCCGGGCAGGTGGGCCGCCAGGCGGTGAATCTGCGCCGCCTGGCCGGTCGGAGCCGTGGGCGTGGCGTAGGACTTGGGCCGCAGGGCAACCACGGCCAGGCTGACTGCGCCGATCGCCAGGGCTGCCAGGTTCGTCGTGTGCAACTGGGCTGCCAGCACGCCGATCTGGCTGAAGAAGTCGGCCGGCAGCTTGGGCGTGACCAGACCCAGGAAGTCCTTCAGCTGCGACAGCCCGATCAGCGCGCGGCGCCGGTCGTAGCCCTTGATCTCGTCGAGCAGACGGGGCCTGAAGGGGTGCAGCGGGGACAGCTTCATCCGGGCCATGATGGCACCGCGGGCTGCCCGACCGCTTGCGATCTGTTCCCTTCAGCGCACGCGCATGCCCGGCAAGGCGCCGGGGAAGGGTTCCAGCACGTACACGCCGGGGTTGGCACCCTCGTCGGCATGGCTGGCGGCCAGCACCATGCCCTCGCTCAGGCCGAACTTCATCTTGCGCGGCGCCAGGTTGGCCACCATCACCGTGAGCTTGCCGGTGAGCTGTTCTGGCGTGTAATTGGCCGCGATGCCGCTGAAGACGTTGCGCGTGTCGGCCTCGCCCACGTCCAGTGTCAGCCGTAGCAGCTTGGTGCTGCCATCGACGGCCTCGGCCTTGACGATCCGGGCGATGCGCAGGTCGACCTTGAAGAACTCGTCGGCGCTGACTTGTTCGGCGATGGCCTCGCCGCCGGGCAGCGCAGCGGCCTCGGTGGGCTCGGGCGGGGCCTCGAACAGCGACTCCAGCAGCTTGGGGTCCACGCGCTGCATCAGGTGCTTGTACTCGGCTATGGTGTGCCGGCCCAGCGCGCGCGCGCTGTGGGCCCACTGCAGCGGCTCGATGTTCAGGAAGCCCTCGACCTGTGCGGCCAAGGCCGGCAGCACGGGCTTGAGGTACAGCGTCAGCAGCCGAAAAGACTCGATGCAAACGCTGCAGACGTCGTGCAGCGCCGCGTCCATGCCGGGCTGCTTGGCCAGCTCCCACGGTTTGTGCTGGTCGACGTACTCGTTGACGCCGTCGGCCAGCAGCATTACCTCGCGCAATGCCTTGCCGAATTCGCGTTCCTCGTACAGCGTGGCCAGCGGCTCGGCGTGGGCGCGCAGGCGGTCCAGCAGCAGGCGGCCTTCGACGCCCAGGTCGGCGCTGAGCCGGCCGGCAAAGCGTTTGCCCAGAAAGCCCGCTGCGCGGCTGGCGATGTTGATGTACTTGCCGACCAGGTCGCTGTTGACGCGGGCGATGAAGTCTTCGGCGTTGAAGTCAATGTCCTCCACGCGCGCGCTGAGCTTGGCAGCGATGTAGTAGCGCAGCCACTCGGCGTTCAAGCCCAGCTCCAGGTACTTCACCGGGCTGATGCCGGTGCCGCGGCTCTTGCTCATCTTGGCGCCGTTGTTCACGGTCAGAAAGCCGTGCACGAAGATGCGGTCGGGCACCTTGCGGCCACTGAACTTCAGCATCGCCGGCCAGAACAGCGTGTGGAAGGTGATGATGTCCTTGCCGATGAAGTGCACCTGCTCCAGCGCCGGGTCGGCCAGGTAGGTGTCCAGATCGATGTTCGATTGGTCCAGCAGGTTCTTCAGCGACGCGAGATAGCCCACCGGGGCGTCCAACCAGACGTAGAAGTACTTGCCCGGCGCGTCGGGGATCTCGATGCCGAAGTAGGGCGCCTCGCGGCTGATGTCCCAGTCGTTCAGCGCCGGTTTGCCGGCTTCGTCGCGCTTGAACCATTCGCGCACCTTGTTGGCCACCTCGGGCTGCAAGCGGCCGTCCTGCGTCCAGGCCTCCAGGAATTCGACACAGCGCGGGTCGCTCAGGCGGAAGAAGAACTGCTCGTTCTTGCGCAGCACGGGCGTGGCGCCGGACAGCGCGGATGTCGGGTTCTTCAGATCGGTGGGCGCATACACGGCGCCGCAGTTTTCGCAGTTGTCGCCGTACTGGTCGACTGCGCCGCAGTTGGGGCAGGTGCCCTTGATGAAGCGGTCGGCCAGAAACATGCCTTTTTCGGGGTCGAAGAACTGCTCGACCTCGCGCGCGTCGATGAGATCGTTGTCGCGCAGGACCCGGTAGATGCTGCGCACCAGCTCGTGGTTCTCGGGCGCGTCGGTGCAAAGCCAGTTGTCGAAGTCGATGTGGAAGCCCTGCAGCGTGGGCGCGCGCCCGGCAGCGATGCCGGCAACGAAGGCCTGCGGCGACACACCGGCCTTTTCCGCGGCGATCATGATGGCCGCGCCGTGGGCGTCGTCGGCGCAGACAAAGTGCAGCGCGTGGCCGCGCATGCGCTGGAAGCGCACCCAGGTGTCGGCCTGGATGTACTCCATGACGTGGCCGATGTGGAACGGCCCGTTGGCGTAGGGCAGGGCGGTGGTGACGAAGAGCTTGCGTTGCATGGCAGTGATTTTAGGCGCCGGGTGGACACCGCGCCGCGCAGGCCGGCATCATCGGGCCCCTTGCCAACCGGGCCGCATGCTGCGGCGTCAAGAATGAAACTTCCCCGCTTGTTGCTGCTGTCGGTGGCCGCCTTCACCGCCGCGGCCGCCGCGCACAGCCAAGACCTGCGCAGCTGCCGGGCGCTGCCCGATGCCGCCGCTCGGCTGGCCTGTTACGACAACCTGCCCTTGCCTGCCGCCGCCCTGGCTGCGCCTGCAGCGCCAGCAGCGCCGCCAGTGCGTCCTGTCGGCGCGGCCGTGGTGCCAGCGGCTGGCCCCGCTGCGGCGCCCGGCCCTTCGGTGGCCGCGGCACCTGCAACAGTGCTGGCCGGCGAAGCCGCCTTCGGGCTGCAGGGCCCTGCCCGGGGCGAGCTGGCGGCCGTGCGCAGCAGCGTGGCCGGACGTTTTGAAGGCTGGGGCACCAGGAGCCGCATCCGCCTGGTCAACGGCCAGGTGTGGGAGGTCAGCGACGACAGCAACGCCGTGACCTGGCTGTTCAACCCCCAGGTCACCGTGCGCCGCGCTTTGCTCGGCAGTTTCGTGCTTGAAGTTGAGAGCCTGAACCGCACGGCACGCGTGCGCCGTGTCGAGTAGAACGCGCCGCCGGCCCGTTGGCCACGCGGGCCACGGGCAAGCCCCGGTGAGTGGCATCCGGCGCGCAGCGTAGTCTTGGGTCCATGAAAGTCGGCACCATCCCCATAGTTCCGCTCGACGCAGCGCGTCAGCGCAAGCGCGAACGGCCGCGCGGTCGGCAGGTCGACCCGGCGGTGCACGACGAGCTGATGCTGTGGCTGGGCGGCGGGCCCTGGCAGCGCGAGCTGCTGATCGAGTACCTGCATGTCATCAACGACCGGCTGCGCCACCTGCCCGCGCCGCACCTCACGGCCCTGGCCGCCCTGATGAAGCTGCCGCAGGCCGAGGTTTTTGAGGTGGCGAGCTTCTACCATCACTTCGAGGTCGTCACCGAAGGGCCGCAAGGCCTGCCGCCCGCAGCGCCGCGCCTGCGGGTTCGTGTCTGCGACGGCCTGCCCTGTGCGATGGCCGGGGCCTGCGCCTTGCTCACCCGGTTGGCTGAACTGCTGGGCCCTGACGTGCAACTGCTGGCCGCACCCTGTGTCGGCCGCTGCGAAACTGCGCCGGTGGCCGTGGTGCACCACCACGCCGTCACCCGGGCCACCGCCGAAACCGTGCTGCAAGCCGTTGCGGCCGGGCGCATCGAGGCACAGGCCACGGCCCATCTGGGTCTGCAGGGCTACTGCGCACAGGGCGGCTATGCCTTGTTGCGCGAATGCATGGCCGGTGCGCGCGACCCGCTGGAGGTGATCGGGCTGCTGGACGACGCCGGGCTGCGCGGCCTGGGTGGGGCGGGCTTTCCGGCCGGGCGCAAGTGGCGCATCGTGCGCGAACAGCCCGCGCCGCGGCTGATGGCGGTCAACCTGGACGAAGGCGAGCCCGGCACCTTCAAAGACCGCGTGCTGCTCGAAACCGACCCGCACCGTTTCATCGAAGGCGTGTGGCTGGCGGCGTGGGCGGCGGGCGTGTCGCAGATCACCCTGTACCTGCGCGACGAGTACCACGCCTGCCGGCAGATGCTGCAGGCCGAACTGGCACTGTTGCGCGCCGAGCCGCCCGCACCCGGCCTGGCCGAGATCGTGCTGCGCCGCGGCGCCGGCGCCTACATCTGTGGCGAGGAGTCGGCCATGATCGAGTCCATCGAAGGCCGGCGCGGCCTGCCGCGTTTGCGGCCGCCGTATGTGGCCCAGCGTGGCCTGTTCGGCAGGCCCACGCTGGTGCACAACCTGGAAACGCTGTACTGGGTGCGTGAGCTGGTTGAACGCGGCGCGGCCTGGTTTGCCAGTCAGGGCCGCAACGGCCGCCAGGGCCTGCGCCGCTTTTCAGTCAGCGGCCGGGTACTGCGGCCGGGGGTCAAGCTGGCTGCGGCGGGCATCACCTTGCGTGAACTGGTTGCCGAACATTGCGGCGGCATGCTGCCCGGCCACCAGCTGTATGCCTACCTGCCCGGCGGGGCGTCGGGCGGTATCCTGCCCGAACGCCTGGCCGATGTGCCGCTGGACTTCGACACCTTGCAGCCGCACGGCTGCTTCATCGGGTCGGCGGCGGTCATCGTGCTGTCGCAGCACGACAGTGCGGCGGCCGCCGCGCGCAATGTGATGCGCTTCTTCGCCGACGAGTCTTGCGGCCAGTGCACACCGTGCCGGGCCGGCACGGCCAAGGCGGTGACGCTGATGGACGCCGCCGCCTGGGACGCGCCCTTGCTGGGCGAGCTCGGCCAGGTCATGCGCGACGCCTCGATCTGCGGCCTGGGCCAGGCCGCGCCCAACGTGGTGGACTGCGTGCTGAAGTACTTTGCGCACGAG
Organism: Burkholderiales bacterium; assembly: GCA_031420055.1. Lineage (GTDB taxonomy): Bacteria > Pseudomonadota > Gammaproteobacteria > Burkholderiales > Burkholderiaceae_C > Rubrivivax. The sequence continues at coordinate 15,900 of JANOLY010000113.1, forward strand.
GTGCAAGCGTGAACGCGCCAGGCGCAGCGACTGTCGACTTCATGCTCAACGGCCGTGCGCTGCAGGCAGCGGCCGGTGAAACCTTGATCGACGTCGCGCAGCGGCATGGGGTGGAGATTGCGCGCCTGTGCCACGCGCCCGGGCTGGCGTCTGCCGGCAACTGCCGTGCCTGCATGGTCGAGGTCGACGGCGAGCGGGTGCTGGCCCCATCGTGCTGTCGCAGCGCCACGGCGGGCATGAAGGTAACGACCAACTCGCCGCGCGCCGTCGCCTCGCAGAAACTGGTGCTGGAGCTGTTGCAGGCTGACATGCCCGAGGCAACTTACACGCGCCACAATGAAGTTGATCAATGGGCTAAAAAACTGGCTCTGGGCAAACCGCGTTTCGCGCCTCGTGAGCAAGTGCGGCAAGACCTGAGCCACCCCGCCATCGCCGTAAATCTGGATGCCTGCATCCAATGCACGCGCTGCCTGCGCGCTTGTCGCGATGAGCAAGTCAACGACGTGATTGGCCTGGCGTTTCGCGGCGACCAAGTGAAGATCGTTTTCGACATGGACGATGCCATGGGCGCGAGCACCTGTGTCGCGTGTGGCGAGTGTGTGCAAGCCTGCCCGACAGGTGCACTCATGCCCGCACGCGACGTGGCGCTGGCGGTGCCGGACAAACAAGTCGAGTCCGTCTGCCCCTATTGCGGAGTCGGCTGCCAGCTCACCTACCACGTCAAAGACGACAAAATCCTCTTCGTGCAAGGCCGCGATGGCCCGGCCAACCACGAGCGCCTGTGTGTCAAAGGCCGCTACGGTTTTGATTACGCGCATCACCCCCAGCGCCTCACCAAACCGCTGATTCGCCGCAGTGATGCCCCCAAACGTGGCGATGCGGTGATGGACCCGGATCACGTGATGGACGTGTTTCGCGAAGCGACGTGGGACGAGGCGCTGGAATTGGCGGGCGGCAAATTCAAACAACTGCGCGATACGTTTGGCAAAAGATCACTCGCCGGTTTTGGCTCGGCCAAGGGCAGCAACGAAGAAGCCTATCTGTTCCAAAAGCTCGTGCGTACCGGCTTTGGCAGTAACAACGTCGATCACTGCACGCGGCTGTGCCATGCCTCGTCGGTGGTGGCGCTGCTCGAAGGCATCGGCTCGGGCGCGGTATCCAACCCGGTGATGGACGTGACGAAATCCGAAGTCGCCATCATCATAGGTGCGAACCCGGCGGTGAACCACCCGGTCGCCGCAAGCTGGATTAAAAACGCCGTGAATAACGGCACCAAGCTGATCGTGATGGACCCGCGCAAGAGCGAACTGGCCCGCCTGGCGCACCGCTTTTTGCAGTTCAAACCCGACACCGATGTGGCGCTGCTCAACGCCATGATGCACGTCATCGTGGCGGAGAACATGGTGGCTGCCGACTTCATCGCGAACCGTACTGAAAACTACGCCGCCCTGAAGGCCAACGTGGCCGAATACAGCCCCGAAAAGATGGCACCGATTTGCGGCATTGATGCGGACACGATTCGCGATGTCGCGCGCCTGTACGCCACGTCCAAAGCATCGATCATTCTGTGGGGCATGGGCGTGAGCCAACACATCCACGGCACCGACAACGCGCGTTGCCTGATTGCGCTGTCGCTCATGACCGGGCAGATTGGCCGCCCCGGTACGGGCCTGCATCCACTGCGTGGTCAAAACAACGTGCAAGGTGCGTCGGATGCGGGCTTGATCCCAATGATGTACCCGGACTACCAGCACGTCACCCTGCCCGCATCGCGCCAGCGGTTTGAGGCGGCCTGGAAGCTGCCCGTTGGCACGCTGGACGACCAGCCGGGTTTGACCGTGGTTGAAGTGATGCACGCCATCGACAAAGGCGAAGTCAAAGGCCTGTACATCATGGGCGAGAACCCGGCGATGAGCGACCCCGATGCCAACCACGCCCGCCACGCGCTGGCCGCGCTGGAGCATCTCGTCGTGCAAGACATCTTCTTGACGGAGACGGCGTACCTCGCCGATGTGATCCTGCCCGCCAGCGCCTTCCCCGAGAAAGACGGCAGCTTCACCAACACCGACCGCCTGGTGCAAATGGGCCGCAAGGCCGTCAACCCGCCGGGCGATGCGCGGCAAGACCTGTGGATCATTCAAGAAATGGCCAAACAGCTCGGGCTGGATTGGCAATACGCGCATGTGAGCGAAGTGTTTGACGAGATGCGCCACACCATGCCCAACATTGCCGGCATCACCTGGGATCGGCTTGAGCGCGAGCATGCCGTCACCTACCCGTGCAAGGTTGAGCGCGACCCGGGCCAAAGCGTGGTGTTCATCGACGACTTTCCGCGCGAAGGGGGCCGTGCACGCTTCGTGCCTGCCGACATCATCCCCGCCAACGAGCGGCCCGATGCGGAGTTTCCGCTCGTGCTGATCACCGGGCGGCAACTGGAGCACTGGCACACTGGCAGCATGACGCGCCGCGCCAGCGTGCTTGACGCGATCGAGCCCGACCCGGTGGCCCTCATCCATCCGCTGGACTTGGCCGCGATGAAGGCGCAGCCGGGCGATGTCGTCACGCTGGAGTCGCGCCGAGGCAAAGTAACGCTGTACGCCCGCGCGGACGACAGCTCGCCGCGTGGTGCCATCTTTGTGCCGTTCTGCTACTACGAAGCAGCCATCAATAAGCTGACCAACGCCGCGCTGGACCCGTTTGCCAAAATCCCCGAGTTCAAATACTGCGCTATTCGCGCGTCGCTGGGTGGTGAGGTGATGCAAGCTGGCAGCTACGGCGCTGGGCAGATTCTCAGTTAACTACTTAAATAATAGCAATAAACCTATATTATCCGGGAGCTAGAGCATCAAAACTATCGATAAAGTGATTTTTTCGGCCGAATTCGGAAAATAATTAACCTGTGAGTTAATTATTTGTCAAATCACCCTCATCAGTCCAAACCATGCCCTACGACAACTTGCTGATCACAACCGATGGCCCCATCACCACCATCACGCTGAATCGCCCCGAGAAGCGCAATGCACTGGCGCTGCCCGTCATTGCAGACTTGCACCGCGCGTTTCTGGACGTGGGCAACACCGAGGCGCGCGGTGTGATCCTCGCGGCCAACGGGCCCGTGTTCAGCGCAGGCCACAACTTTGGCGACATGGTGGGCGTGACGCTGGCGCAGGCGCGCGAGCTGTTCGATGCCTGCCGCGCCATGATGGATGCAATGCAGGCGATGCCACAACCCGTCATCGCACGCGTCCACGCGCTGGCTACGGCAGGCGGCTGCCAATTGGTGGCGAGCTGCGACTTGGCTGTGGCCTCCGAGCTGGCGTCGTTCGCGATCCCTGG
>JANOLY010000114.1:0-1695 GCA_031420055.1 Burkholderiales bacterium
CCGGCACGCCGTCGACCTTGGCCTGGATCATCGGGTCGAGGTCGAGTTCGATGAAGTCCCCGGGCTTGAAGGACAGCAGCTGCTCCACGGTGGCGCCAGCGTGTGCCAGTTCAGCCACCAGGTCGACCTCGGCCGACTGGATCTGCTGCTTGAGCAGGTTGACCCAGCGCCGGTCGGGCTCGGCCGAGTCCCCCTGGATGGTGCTGTAGAGCACGTCACGAATCGGCTCCAGCGTGCTGTAGGGAATGCAGAAGTGCACCGAACCCGTGGTCTCGCCGATTTCAAGCGTGAAGTTGGTGGCGACCACGATTTCGCTCGGCGTGGCAATGTTGGCAAACTGCGGCTGCATTTCCGAACGCTGGTATTCCAGCTCGACCGGGTAGATGCCGGTCCAGGCCTTCTTGTACTCGGCGACGATGGTCTCAACCAGCCGGTAGATGACACGCAGCTCGGTGGGCGAAAAGTCGCGGCCTTCGATGCGTGCGTGGTACTTGCCAATGCCGCCGAAGAGCGAGTCGATGACCGCAAACACCAGGCTCGGGTCGCACACGATGAGGCAGTTGCCGCGCAGCGGCTTGACGGCCATGATGTTGAAGTTGGTGGGCACCACGATCTCGCGCAGGAAGGCGCTGAACTTCTGCACCTTGATGCCGCCGATGCTGACTTCGGGGCTCTTCCTGATGAGGTTGAAGATGCCGATGCGGATGTTGCGCGCGAAGCGTTCGTTGATGACCTCCATCGTCGGCATGCGGCCCCGCACGATGCGTTCCTGGCTCGCCAGGTCGTAGGCGCGAATGCCGCTGACAGGTGTGTCGTCCTGCTCAAGCTTCTGGCTCTCGCCGGTGATGCCCTGCAGCAGGGCATCGACCTCGTCCTGAGACAGGATCTGCTGATTCATCGGGTGCTGCTGGCGCGCAAACTCATTGAATGATGAAGTTGGAAAAGTGCACGGCCTTGATCGGCAGTGCCGGTGCTGCCTGCTTCTTCTTTTTCTTCCCGCCGCTGGCGCCGGCCTTGGCCGGTGGCGCGTCGGCTTGGGCGTCGCCGGCGGCTTCTTCGTCGCCGACCTCAAAGCCAAGCGCACGCGCGGTCTCGCGCTTGATCCGCTCGGCCAGTTGGCTCTTGCCTTCGCGGCCCATCAACTCGGCCGCAGTGCGGTCGGCAATGGCCATCAGGATGTTGTTGCGGATGGCCGGCATGTAGTTCTTGATCTGGTCGCCGGTCTTGGCGTCGTCGATCTCCAGCGTGATGCCGATCTGCGCGTAACGCTCGGCTTCACGGTCGGCGAGGTTCACGGTGAAGGGGTCCATTGGCACAAACACGGGCACGGCCTTCGGGTCGTGTTTGGCGGCAGACTTGGCCGGCGCGCGCTCCTTGGCGGCACCTTCGCTTTCGGCATCGGCGGACTCGGCAGCAGCCTTCTGCTTGATCATGAAGACGGCCGCACCACCCCCACCGGCCAGCACGAGCGCGACGCTGGCGATGATGATGATCAGCTTCTTCTTGCCCTTGGCGGGCGTGGGCGCTTCGGCTGCTGCAGCGGCGGACATTCAGGCTCCTTGGGTAGCGGGGCGCCGGGCACGCTGTCGCGGTGGCGGCAGGGCTCGGCAGGTCAGGCTCGATGTTGAGACTGCAGGCCAGGACCTAAGCCATGAAAAGGGCCGGGAAGACCGGCCTCTACGCAGCTGGCGCTCA
>JANOLY010000115.1:0-5810 GCA_031420055.1 Burkholderiales bacterium
TGGTGGGTGGCGTGGCGGCTGGCCTTCGACTACCCCTTTGGTGTGGGCTTCCATGCCTCGCGCCCCGAGTTGTTCATTCAGTACTCGCCTTACGGCCTGAGCATCGGCACGCCCACGGCGCACAGCATCTACTTCCAGGCCCTGGGGCACCACGGTTTCGTGGGCTTGTTCATCTTCCTGGGCATCTTCGTCACCACCTGGTACAGCTGTTGGCGCATCCGCGTCGAGACGCGGAACATCCCGCAGGCCAAGTGGTGCGCCGACCTGGCCGGCATGTGCCAGGTGTCACTGATCGGTTATGCCACGGGCGGGGCGTTCTTGAGCCTCATCTACTTCGACCTGCCCTACAACGTCATGGTCATGGCGGTGCTGGCACGGGCCTGGGTTCGAACCCGTGCCTGGGAGCGTGAGCCCGTCTACAAGCCCGGCTGGCGCACTTTGCCGGGGCTGGCGACCCTGCCGGTGGCTGTGTCCGCGCCGGCGCCGGCACCGCTGTCGCCTTCGGGGCGGCCGGCAAAGGCACCGTGACGATGCTGCACGCGCTGTCGCAACGGTTGCTTGAGCTGCGCTCGCCGGCGGGCGCGGGGGCGCGGCTGTCGGTGCTGATCTTCCACCGCGTGCTGCCGGCGCCCGACCCGCTGTTCCCCGGCGAGGTGGACGCCGCGCGCTTTGACGACATCTGCGGCTGGGTGGCGCGCTGGTTCAACGTGCTGCCGCTGGACGGGGCCGTGCAGCGGCTGCGTGCGGGCGAGCTACCGGCGCGTGCACTGGCCATCACTTTTGACGACGGCTACGAAGACAACCACAGCCAGGCCCTGCCCATCTTGCAGCGGCATGGTCTGCCGGCCACGTTTTTCATCGCCACCGGGTTTCTCGATGGCGGCCGGATGTGGAACGACACGGTGATCGAGGCCGTGCGGCGCAGCGCACTGGACACGCTGAACCTCGACGGCCTGCCGGCCGGCGACTTCGGGCAGCACGCGCTGGGCGATGTCGCCGCACGCCGCGCTGCCATTGACTTGCTGCTGCCACGCCTGAAGTACCTGGACCCAGCCCTGCGCGAGCAGACCGTGCAGGCCTTGGCGGCGCGCGCCGCGGCTGTGCTGCCGAACGACTTGATGATGAGCAGCGTGCAGGTTCAAGCGCTGCACCGCGCCGGCATGCAGGTGGGCGCGCACACGGTCAGCCACCCCATCCTGGCGCGGCTGGACGACACCCACGCGGCCACCGAAATCAGCCAAAGCAAGACCCGGCTGGAGACCCTGATCGGCGCCCCCGTCACGCTGTTTGCCTACCCCAATGGCAAGCCGGGTGCCGACTACGGCCCCGCTGCCGTGGCGCTGGCGCGGCAGGCAGGCTTCGATGCAGCGGTGTCCACCACTTGGGGCAGCGCGCAGGCCGGCAGCGACTTGTTCCAGCTGCCGCGTTTCACGCCCTGGCGCCAGACGCGGTGGCGCTTTGGCGCCGACCTGTTCAACAACCTCAAGCGCCCCGCGGCCTTGCATCCGAACCGAGCGCCCACCCCATGATCAGCACCGACCGCGCCGCCACGCCCCCTGAAGCCGCCTGGGACACCGGTTCCAACGAAGACTTCTTCAAGTACTACGCCCAGCAAAGCCTCACACCGCAGGCGCTGGAGCGCTTTCGCACCCTGGCCCACATGCTGCTGCGTGTGGCTGGCCGCAGCGGGCCGCTGGACGTGCTGGACGTGGGCTGCGGCGCCGGCGCCCAGGCCCAGATTTGGCTCGAAATGGGGCACCGCTACCGGGGCCTGGACATCAACCGCCCGCTGATCGAGCTGGCCAGCCAGCGTGCGCAGCAGATGCAGTTGCAGGCCGAATTTGATGTCGGTAGCGCCACCGAGCTGCCCTACGCCTCGGCCTCGTGCGACATCTGCATGCTGCCCTTTCTGCTGGAGCATGTGGTCGCCTGGCAAACCAGCGTGGACGAGGCCCTGCGCGTGGTGCGCCCGGGCGGCCTGGTCTTCATCAGCACCACCAGCAAGCTGTGCCCGACGCAGGACGAATTCAACCTGCCCGCTTACGGCTGGTACCCGCCGCCACTGAAGCGTTACTTCGAGCGCCGCGCCGTGACCGACTGGCCGGCTGTGGTCAACCACGCCAAGTACCCGGCCGTGCATTGGTTCAGCCCCTACCAGTTGGGGGCCTACCTGCGCGAGCGCGGCTGCCAAACCTACGACCGCTTTGATGTGATGGACACCGACCGCAAGAGCGCCAAGGTGCGCGCGGCGCTGGGCGTGATTCGCAACTTCGCGCCGGCCCGCTTCCTGGGCCATGTCTTCACGCCTTACACGTTGGTGGTGGGTCGCAAGGCCGGCTGAACAACGACGTTCAGCGCCGGGCGCGCAGCCACTGCTCCAGCATCATCAGGATCCACACCATCTCGCCGTAATAGCCCGGGTGGGCCGGCAGGTGGGTTTGCAGCAAGTCGTCGATAAAGCGGCGCTGCACGATGCCGCGCCCGCCCAGGCTGCGCAATGAATCGGTGGCCAGTTCGCGCAGCGCGTCGTGCCGGTTGGCCCACACGCCAAAGGGCAGGCCGAAGCCCTGCTTCTTCTTGGTCAGGATCTCGTCGGGCAAAAAACCGCGCAGCGCCTCTTTGAAAAACCAGCGCAGCTTCAAGCCCTTGAGCTTGTACGAAGGCGGCAGGCGCATCGAGAAGTCGTGCAGTTGCGCGTCCAGGAACGGGAAACCCACGGCCACGCCGGCCAGTTGGGTGGTGCCCACCACCTTGGGCAGGTCGGCCTCGGCCAGCGTGTAGCGCCAGTCGAAGGCCAGCATGCGGTTCAGGGGGCTGTTGGCGCGGGCCTGGGCCCACACTTCGGCTTGCTGCCGGGCCGGGCCGCCGGTGTCGACCGTGGCCAGGAAGTCAGGCGTGAAGACATCGTGCACGCCCAGGCGCAGCAGCATGTTGTACATCTGCATGCGTTCGGGCAGCGCCACCTTGGCCTGGCCCACGTAGCTGGCGCCCTTGCGCAGCAGCGGCAGGCGACCGGCGGGCGTGCGTTCGAGCATCGGCTCGAGCAAGCCACCACGCAACGCCGCGGGCACCGCGTCGTACCAGCCGAAGATGCGTTGCTTGGCATAGCGCGAGTTGCCGCCGAACAGCTCGTCGCCGCCGTCGCCGGCCAGGATGCGCGTGACGCCGTCTTCGCGCGCCATCTTGGCGCAGTAGTAGGCCGGCAGCGCCGACGAATTGCCGAAGGGCTGGTCGTAGTGCGCCGCCACGGCCGGGATGCTGCGCACCAGGTCGTTGGGGGTGACGTAGTACTCGTGGTGCTCGCAGCCAAAGTGCTTGGCCGCGATGCGCGCAAACTGCATCTCGTCGTAGCCCTCGGCCTCGAAGCCGATGCTGTAGGTGGCGGCCGCACGGCCCGCCGCGCGGCCGATCATGCCGGCCACGGTGGAGCTGTCGGTGCCGCCGCTGAGAAAGCAGCCCGGCTTGCCGCCGTCCAACTGAGCGGCCACCGCGGCCTGCACGCGCTCGCGGAATTCGTGGGCCAGGGCGTCAAAGTCGCCGCTTGCCGGCTCGGTGAACTGCGCCACCCAGTACGGCGCCACACTCATCTGTCCGCGCTCGAACACCGCGCAATGCCCCGGCGGCAGGCGGTGCACGCCCTGGAACACCGTGCGCGGCGACGGCACGACGTGAAAGTACAGGTAGTCGAACAGCGCCTGGGGGTCCATGTCAGCCGCCGGGGCCAGCGCCGCCAGCGTGTCGGCACGCTCGGCGAAGTGCAGTTCGTCGCCGATGACGCGCCAGCACATCGAACGCACGGCAAAGCGGTCCACGGCCAGAAAGCTGCGGCCATCGGGCAGCGTCAGGCCGACGGCGAAGTCGCCCTCGACCTGCGCGGGCGCTGCCGAACCATGCCGCGAGAAGGCAGCCATCCAGGCCGCCATGAGGCCTTGTTCTCTCGCGGTCTGCTCCAGCCGCGTGTCGCCAAACCGCGGCCGTCCGAGGAACAGACCTTTGGCATCCGCCCCACGGGAAACCGCCACCGCCGCGCGGTCGGCGGCCGCGGAAAACTCGGGCAGTGAGGCAGGCTGAGACATGGTCGACGCGAGAGATGCAGCAGGCACAGAGTGTGGCCTTGGGCACGGGCCGTCGTACGGCTGAAAGTGCCGGACAGTTGGCACGAAGCTAACATTCAGCGTATGTCATTGCCACCAGCAAGATCGAGAAGTACGGAGGTGCCGCATGAAGATTGAGTACGACCCAAAGGCCGACGCGATGTACATCCGTCTGGCGGCCGGCGTAGTGGTCGACAGTGACGAGGTGCGGCCAGGGGTGGTGCTGGACTTCGACGCCCACGGCCGCGTACTTGGCATAGAGATGCTGGATGTGAGTTCTCGCACGGACAACCCGCGCGAGCTGGCTTTCGAGATGCTGGTTTCCTGAACCGACACTCCCGCCCGCGACAGCTAGGGCGCCGGGTCGAAGGCACCCAGGCGTTCCAGTCCGTGCAGCCGTGCCACCGTGCCCGCCGGGTGCTGGTACTGCCGCGCCGGGCCCGCAGGCAGCAACTCGGGTAGGTTCACCGACACCGGTGCCACCGGCCAGCGGGTGGCGGGCACAGGCCGGAAGTCAAATCCATCGGCATCGACAAAGGCGCTGCGCGGCAAGGCCCTGTTGGCGCTGATCTCGGCGCCTTCGATCGCCGTCAAGGTGCTGCTGCCGCCCACCAGCAGGTTGTTCAGCGCGCGCACCAGCACGGCGCCCGGCGCGATGCGCAAGAACGAGCCGCCCTGCGGCAAATCGTCGACCAGCGTGTTGTTCACCAGCAGCAGCGCGTTGCGGGCCCAGCGGTAGCCCTCCATGCCGTAGGCCAGCATGGCCGCGTTCTCGGTGGTCAGGCTCTGCTGGATGAGGTTGCCCAGCACCACCGCCACGCCACCGTTGGGGAACTCCAGTTCGTAGCTGGCACGCCCGCCGGCCTCGTCGGTGAGGCGGTTGTAGAGGATGTGGTTGACGGCAGCCCGGCTCTTGAGCAGGTGCCCTGTGGTGGCGTGGTGCAGCCAGCAACCCGTGACGGTGAGCTGCGCGATGGCGCCCACGTACAGGTTGTGGTTGTGGCCGTCGGGACGCAGGTTGTGCGCGAACTCACAGTCCTGCGCGGTCAACACCGCGTCGGCTTGGTTGGCGGTGAGCAGGCCCATTTCATTGCCGATGAAGCGGCAGTCGCGCACCGTCAAGTCGCCTGACTCGAAGCGGATGCCCGCGCCGTTGCGGCTGGGCACGCGCACGCCGCTGAAGTCAAAGCCCTGTACGTCGAAGCGCCCACCGCGCATCACCCACAGTGCTTTGCCTTGCGCGGCGGCGCCGTCGGCATGCAGGCGCGCGCGGCCGCCCTGGCTGCGCAGGGTCAGCTGGGCTTGTGTCCACACCGCGGCGTCGCCGCGGTAGTCGCCCGCGTCCACCACGACGGTGTCGCCATCGCGCGCCACCCGTGCGGCTTGTGACGGCGTGGCCAGCGCCCGCCCGGGCCCGACCTGCAGAACGCGGCCGGGTCGGGGCGAGGGTGCCGGCGCGGCATGGGCCGGTGCCTCGCTGGCCGCCGCGTTGCGCCAACCCAGCCCGGCCGCCAGCAAGCCCAGCGTTGCGGCGCGCCGGCTGGGGGCGGGCAAATGCCTGCGTGGGTCCGCCGGCCTCACCGCGGCAGCCAGCGCGCCGCTTGGCGCAGCGCATTGCCCGCATTCGCACGCAACTGGCTGCCTCGCGTGTGCCGGGGCAGGCTGCAAGGCGCTGCGGCGATGCGGGTGTACTCGAGAAGGTAGCGCTGGCGCAGC
>JANOLY010000116.1:0-1966 GCA_031420055.1 Burkholderiales bacterium
TCATCGTGCCCTGCGAGATGACGACGTTGCCGGTGTAGATCAGCACCTGGCGCTGCAAATCGAGCACGCCGTCGCGGTCAGCCTCAATCACCATGGGCTTGCTGCGGTCGGACTTCTCAGCCCAGCTGGGCGGGGCGGCAGCCATGGCGCAGACTGCCAGCAGCAGGGCCAGGATCGACGGACCGGGGGTACGAGGCGGTGTACGAGGCGGTGTACGGGGCAGAGTAAAAAGCATATGGCGGCACGAAAGTTGCAGGGCAGTATAGCCACAACATTCAAGCCGCTGACCGGCGCGCGCGTGAAATCAAGCCGGGCGGGCGGGAGGGCGAATGGGCCTGCAAGGCCAGCGCGTCAGAGGCCCGGCGCGCTGCCGAGCTTCAGGCCTTGGTGCGCGAAAGCTGGATCAGGAAGTCCGCCACCGCCAGCGCAAGCTCGTGGCTGCCGGACAGCGAGGCCGACGTGTAGAAGTGACCATTGATGCCCAGCGCCGGCACACCGTCGATCTTGTAAGCATCTGCCAACTGCTTGGCGCGGTTGGACTTGGTGCTGACGCTGAAGGACTTCAGGGCCTCACCCAGCTTGGCACCGTCCACGCCATTGGCGCTGGCAAAGGCGATGATTTCGGATTCGCTGCCCAGGCGCTTGTTCTGCTGATGGATGGCGTTGAAGACCTTGCGGTGCATGGCGGCGAGCTGACCCATCTCTTCAAGCGCATAGAACATCTTCTGGTGCATCTGATGCGGCGCCATGAAGCCCACCGGCACCTGGCGGAAAGCCACGTCTGCGGGCAGCTTCTTGACCCAGGGTTCGAGCGTGGACTCAAAGGCGTAGCAGTGCGGGCAGCCGTACCAGAAGAACTCCACGACCTCAATCTTCTTGTCGGGGCTGGGCAGCAGCACGGGGGCTGGCGTCGACAGCTTGACGTAGTGCGTTCCCTCTTTGGGCGCGCCCTGGGCGTGCGCGAGGCCGGTGATCGCGAGGCCGAGGCCTGCGCCAGCCAGTTGGAGAGAGAAGTCGCGCCGTTGCATGGAAGTCCTTTCGGTTAGAGGTGAGTGTCGGGTGTGGAGTGCCTTGCGCGTGCCAAGTTCCGCGGGCTGCGGGTGCCACCCGATCAAGGCTTTTCGACGCGCACGATCTGCGCTTCGATGCCTTGCTCCTGCAACTTGAGTTGCAGCGTGTCAGCCTCGGCCCGCGCCGGGTAGGGGCCCAGGCGCACACGGTAGACGGTGCGCCCGGCTTGTTCGCGCTCGGTGATCTTGGCGCCCTGGCCGATCAGCGCCAGCTTCGCCCTTTGCTGTTCCGCGTCTTCGTTGCGTGTGAAGGCCCCGGCCTGCACAAAATAGACAAACGGTTCAGCCACTGTGGTGGTGGACCGGGCTGACGATGGAGGCGTGGGCGTTGGCGTTTCGCCGGCCATGATGGCGGCCGGGTCTTTCGGCGGCGGTTTCACAACTGCGGGGGGCGTGGTGGCGGCGGCGGCGGTGGCCGGTGGCAGTGCAGGCAGCGCTGCTGCCGCCGCCGAAGCCGCCACGCCAGCGGCGATGGCTGCCCTGGCCGCGACAGCCGCGCTCGCTGCCCGTGCACCGGCCTTGCCAGCGAGCGCGGCATTCGGGTCCCAGTTGCGGTTGCGTTCAGACTCGGCGTTGTCCTGTTCGGCTGTGCGCTGCGGCACCTTGTTGATAAAAGGCATCGGCGCCTTGGTGATGTAGAGCGCCACGCTCAGGGCCAGGGCCAGGCCCACCAGCAAACCGGCCACCAGGCCGATGGCAAAACCGCCACGCTGCAATTTCAGGGGCTGACTCATCGGCTGACCGATCGGCTGACTCATCGGCTGACTCATGCGCTTACCTCGGCGGCAGCGGCCGCTTCACGGTTCATCGACTCGGGCGCCGACACGCCCAGCAGTGCCAGGCCATTGCGCAGCACCTGCGCGGTGGCCGACAGCAGGGCCATGCGGGCGGCAGCC